>NZ_CAJHOE010000002.1 GCF_905120475.1 Campylobacter suis
TCTTAAACTTATCTAGTAAGCCACTTAGCTCTACTACATTATTAGCTATACCATCCTTAAGAGCTCTTTGTAGTTGAGCAAATGTCTCTTTTAGTTCGTTTAGGGCTGGGTTTGCAACATTAGCATTAAGAGTAGCTGTAAAATCACCAGCTTTTATCTTGTCAACGAAGTTGTTTGCTTGAGAGATAAATTCGTTTTCAAGGCGTTTGCCATCTTGAATTTTGGCTATATTATCATTTACAAGAGTTGCCATAACACCAAATTCATCTTTGCTACTTACTGGTATAGAAACTGGCTCTTTTATCTCATAATTTAGAAATTTAAAGAACGAGTTTAGACCGTCAGATATACTGCCAAGTGGGCGTAGGAAACGAGTTATTGCAAATACCAGTATAACAACAATTAATATTACAAAAATTATAGAGAATACAACTTGTGTCATAAGTGCTTCATTTAAAGCTGCGTCATAATCTGACATATTGCTAGACGAACATACAAGCCAGCCGGAACTTTCTGAAACCTGGCAAGCCCCTATTTTATCAACCCCACCAAAACTATATTCAAAAGCATTTTTTCCATGCTCTTTGTAGCCATTTATCCATATAGACACACCTTTTTTAGCCACTTCAGAGTCTGACATAACAAGGTCGGGATTTGAGTGGTGAACAAATTTTTGCGACACAGGGTCAACAATCGCAATAACACCTGTTTCACTATCTTTCATATTTGCAACAGCGTCTTTTAGATTTGTAAGAACGATGTCAGAACCCATAACAGCAATATTTTTACCATCTACTTTAATAACTTTTACAACACTTGTTACCAAAGCCTGAGAAGCACTTGAAACATAAGGTGTTGTAACTTCTACTTTACCTGTTTCAATAGCTTTTTTTAACCATCCACGACTTCTAGCATCATAATTATCTTTTTCTAATGTTAGTTCGTAATATTTTGGTAAATCATCCTTTGGGAATGTTACGGATCGTAACGCTCCATCATCTAAAAAACCAATAAAAAGCTCATCACTTACAGCTGTGGCACCCATGCGTGGCATCTCAGTTTTTAAATTTGCCTTACCATAAGGCGTAGTAAGAAAATCTGGATATGCTTCAAAGTATCTAACAGACTCATTTACAGCCCTAATACCAGGATCCAAAAAGCGATCAAGATAGATTTGAGCCGTTTGAGCTAATGTAGCTTTCGATTGCTTTGAAAGATTCATCATAGAATCTTTAGTCTTTTGGTAACTTATATACGAAAAGATAGTAAACGCTATTGCCAAAACAGCAATTACGATTATGGCGATTTTATTCGCAACTTTATTTAACATGCACTGCTCCTTGTGTTGTTTTTGAAATTTTTATGATTTTATAATTTTTATGATTTTATAATTTTTATGGCAAATAATTATTTAACAAAAAAGCCTTGAGCAATGATTTTATCATCAAATGGTTTAACGACTAAATTTTTATCTCCTATGTTTACGCTAAATTCTCTATCTTTTGCAGCTCTTGTATAAGCAAGGGCAAGACGAGCAGCAAAATTTGCATCTTCATTATCTGCGCCAACGCTTAAAAAGCTCTTTGCTCCTACTATCTCATCTTTAGGATCAAAATTTATAGCGTGAAATTTATCGTTTGGATTTGCCAAAAGTGCATTGTTGTCACTCTCATCTCGCCCAATAATAAGTTTTGCACCATTTTTTAACCGCAGGTGTCTACCAAGCTTTAGCCAAGCAACATCTATATCGCGCATATTATCATCGAATTTTAAATACTCTTTTATCTTTACCGCAAAACTCTCAATAGTAAGCAAACATCCGCCACCAGGTGTTGCAAAGTCACTCTCTCCCCAGCCAAATTTCGCTGCCAAAGCAAGTTGTGGCTTTCTGTCCCTTCCACTTATATCAAGCAACTTTTGGCGATCTACCCAGCCTTCACGCTCTGGTTTTGTTGGCTCAAAAAGCTTAGCGCACATAGGTCTTAGTATAAGCTCATCTTCATCATCAGCTAAATTTCTAACCTGCTTCATAGCCTCCCTACGCTGACTCATAGGTCGCTGACCCAAAACCTCGCCCGTCACTATAAAGCTAGCACCTTCACTCTCAAGCATATTTAAAGCCACTTTAAACATATACCCATGACAATCAACACATGGGTTAAACTGCTTTCCGTAGCCGTATTTTGGGTTAAAAAGTACATCTTGAAGATATGCACTACGAATATCTACAACCTTAAAATCAGCTCCTGCTAAATTTGCCCTTTTTTCAAGCGTGGCAAATTTTTCTGCCTCTGCTCCAAAACCAGTATCAATGTGAAGTGCGGTAACTTTAATACCTTGATCTGTTAGAAGTTTAATAGCGATCATACTATCAAGACCGCCGCTAAATAACGCTAATGCTTTCATATTTGCCTTTGTAAATTTAAGATTATCTTTCCCAAGATAGCGAGCTTTTCAAATTTATCTTCATCGTTTGAGTTTTTAATATCGGCTTGCTTTCTTTGGAAATGTTTTAGTTTTAAGTTTGCTATGGCTTTATCAAATTTCTCCTTGCTGTCGATAGCCAAAGCACTATCATCAAACTCAAGCTCACAGATGTATTTGTCGCTATCATCGCTATTTGGTGAGATAATGGCTTTAAATGTCTGAGCATGATGAAAGAAAAATTCGTGATTTATGCCCATATCAAGTAAATTTTGTTTTAAATTTTTATCAGCCAAGATAGCCTTTAAGATAGCAAATTCTAAAATATCCTTTTTTTGCTCGCTAGCTGTTTTTGGCTGTGGTTTTGTGTAGGCTTGGGGTCTAAAATTTACATTACTTCTTATGCCACCAAGATTTAAAGAGCCAACATCTATACCTAAAAGGCTAGCTACAAGTGGAGCATAGCTTTGTGCGATGATAGCTTTTAGCGACTTTGTGTAGGCTAAAATTTCATCCAAGCAACGCTGTTTTTGTACTGGCTTATTAAGGTCATAACCCTTTATGATATGCCTTATATAAAACTCGCCAAGCTCCACTCCAGAGTCAAAAAGACGCTGTAAATACTCTATCTTTCCACTTACAACCATATCGGCTGGGTCTGCACCACCTTCGATAATAACAACTGAGCCGTCTATTTGATTTAAGCTTAAAAGATGAGCTGAGCGAACGGCTGCATGTATGCCCGCGTCATCACCATCAAAACAAAGAACTACGCTTAAATCTTCATCACGCTTTAAAAGTGGCAAATGTTTTTCTGTAAGTGCCGTTCCTAGCACCGCAACGGCGTTATCAAAACCTGCGTAATGCAACATGATAACATCAAGATACCCTTCGCAAATGATAATCTGATGTTTTTTAGCAATATTTGTCCTTGCTAAATTTAGCCCATAAAATAGCCGCGATTTGTCAAAAATTTCAGACTGCGGACTGTTTATATATTTGGCTGGATGATTTGATATGGTGCGTCCCCCAAAGCCAACTAGCTTTGAGTTATGACTATAAATGGGAAATGTAATACGATGGCTAAAACTAGCATAAATTCCCTGCTCATTTTGTTTTACGATACCAACATTAAGAGCCTCTTTTGGCTCTATCTGCTCGTTTTGCAAAAAGCGTATCGTCTTTTGGCTATCACTTGCCCATCCAAGCTCAAATTTAGCTATCATCGCATCATTTATACCTCGCGAATAAAGATAGCGTAAAGCCTCTTCATTTTTATAAAGATCGGCACGATACATCGCATTTGCACCCTCTAAAATACGCTTATCGTCCTTTATCTTTGGCGTATCTTTTGTATAAGAAAGGGTGAAATTTGACATACTAGCAAGCTTTTCAATCGCTTCTGGATAGCTTAGTTTTTCGTACTCCATTACAAATTTTATCGCATTTCCGCCAGCCTTACACGAAAAGCAGTGGTAAATTTGTTTTGATGGACTTATGCTCATACTTGGATTTTTATCATCGTGAAATGGGCAGACGCACTTAAAATTTGCCCCCACTTTTTTTACAGGTATGTAGTGGCTTACAACATCGACAATATCGGTTACATCTAGTAATTTTTCTATACTATTTTGCTCTATCATAAGCGAGATTATACAATCATTTGGCTATAATGGGCTTAAAAAATTTATAAAGTATGAGCATGGATATATTTTTTATTGAGCATCGTGACCCTATTTTTGGACTTGTTGTGCTTTTTGCAATCATTTTAATGGTGGCTATCTTAAACTATGCTTGGGGTGTGTTTAGAGGCAAAGACGAAAAGCGAAGACTGGAGAAATTTATACAGAAATTTGAAGCCTCAAACGCCCTTAGCAAAGAGCATAAAGATATGCTAAGCAAGCTTGATGTTGATGCCCAAAGTCTTTGTATGCTAGGTAGCACATTTGCTAAAAATGGCGACTTTGAAAAGGCTATCGCAGTTTATGTCATAGCGCTTGAAAAGGTGCAAAATAAGCATGAAAAAGAGCTTGTTTTAACAGAACTTGGGCAAGCGTATTTTAAGGCTGGCTTTTTGCAAAATTCTATGGAGGTATTTTTAAAGTCAGTAGAACTAAGCCCACGAAATGCGATTGCTTTGCGTCATCTTACTATGATAGATGAAAAGCTAAAACGCTATGACGATGCACTTGATACTCTGGTTGCACTAAGCGAGCTTGGTATTGATGTAAGTGCAAACGAAGCCTATATTAAGGCTCTTAAAATTTTAGATGATAAAGCATTAAGCCCGCAAGAAAAAGTAGAGCAAATTTTAGAGATGAAAGATGAGTTTAAGCTTTTAAAACGCATGTGTATGCAGCTTTACATAAGGCAAGACATAAACCTAAATAACCTTAACGAATTTGCTAATCTTGAAGATGTTATAGACCTTGTTTACGCCCAAGAAAATGCCATAAATTTAAAAGATGAGAACTATAAAGCGCTATTTAAAGCAAAAGGTGTGATAAATGAGCGTTGCGACATTAATGGTTTTGAACTAAATGTTCTTAAAAGCTTAAATGATGCTGGCTTTAATGGAGCTGGGCTTAGTTTTAACTATGTGTGCAAACACTGCAAAAACTCATTTCCTATGCACTTTTACCGCTGTCCGATGTGCCATGAGCTTGGCAGTGTAAAAATTTTACCACATATCACAGAAGTTGCAAATGAAAACAGTATGCCTTTTTAGTGATGGCTCATGTTTAAATAACCCTGGTCCTGGCGGCTGGGCGTGCATTTTGGAGTTTAATGGCGCAAAGAAAGAGCTAAGCGGAGGGGAGAGCCAAACTACAAATAACCAAATGGAGCTTCGCGCCGTTATAGAGGGACTAAAAGCACTTAAAGAGCCGTGCAATGTCAAGCTTTACACGGACAGCTCATATGTGGCAAATTCTATAAACGCCTGGCTTGATGGCTGGGTCAAAAAAAATTTCAAAAATGTCAAAAATATTGATCTTTGGCAAGAGTATATACAAATCTCAAAACCACATAAAGTAAGTGCAAACTGGCTTAAAGCACATAACGGGCACCCGCAAAATGAGCGTTGCGACGAACTTGCAAGACAAGAAGCAGCAAAGATCCAGATGAAAGGTTAATCGTGAAAAATTTACAAAAGAACCTAGGATATACATTTGAAAATATCAAACTTTTAAACGAAGCACTAACTCATAAAAGCACTAAACTACACTATAACAACGAACGCCTTGAGTTTTTGGGCGATGCTGTTATGGATCTTATAGTTGGAGAGTATTTATTTCGCAAATTTGAACGCATCGCAGAGGGAGATATGAGTAAGCTACGCGCTGCACTGGTTAATGAAAAGAGCTTTGCTGTAATGGCAAAACACCTAAACTTAGGCGATTTTATAAATATTTCACAAGCTGAAGAAAATAACGGCGGTCGCATGAAACCTAGTATCTTAAGCGACGCTTACGAAGCCATAATAGGCGCCATCTATCTTGAAGCTGGGCTTGAAACTGCACGCAAAGTAGCTATAAATTTGCTAGAAATTTGCTTTCCACAAATAGACATAACAAGCCTTGTAAAAGACTACAAAACCGCTCTGCAAGAGCTAACTCAAGCAACTGTTGGCGTCACTCCATCTTACGAGCTAGTAGGCAGTTTTGGCCCCGATCACAAGAAAGAATTTGAGATAGCACTCATTTTAAATGGTAAAGAAATTTCACGAGCGATCGGTGGCTCAAAAAAAGAGGCTCAACAACTTGCAGCAAAAATAGCACTTGAAAAGATGAAAAACTAAGGCATTAGATGAATACTTTTGGAGAAAAACTAAGACTTACAACATTTGGAGAGAGCCATGGTGTAGCCATAGGTGGCGTTATGGACGGCTTTCCTGCAGGTATTAAAATCGATCTTGATTTTTTACAAAGCGAACTTAACAAAAGACGACCAGGACGAAATAAATTTGCTACAGCCAGAGATGAAGCTGATAAGGTTGAAATATTTAGCGGAATTTTTGATGGTTTAAGTACTGGTACGCCGATAGGTTTTGCGATATTTAACTCAAATCAAAAGTCAAACGACTATGAAAACTTGCGTGAAATTTTTCGTCCCGGGCATGCTGACTTTAGCTACTTTGCAAAATATGGCATAAGAGATCACCGTGGTGGCGGACGAAGCTCGGCTAGAGAAACTGCTGTGCGTGTGGCTGGCGGGGCTTTTGCGCAAATGCTCTTAGATGAATTTGAAATTAGCATAAAAAGTGGGGTTTTAAGCGTAGGCGATGTGACGACTAGCCTTATAGACTGGCAATTAGCGCAAAACTCTGAAATTTTTTCTCTTGGCAATGAAAGTGAGATGAAAGAGCTTATCATGCAAGCTCGCAAAAGTCACGATAGTATCGGAGCTAGCGTATTAAGCATAGCTAGTGGTGTGCCAGCTGGCCTTGGAGAGGGGCTTTATAACAAACTTGATGCTGCTTTAGCAGCTGCTTTAATGGGTATAAACGGAGTAAAAGCAGTAGAAATAGGCGAAGGGATAAATGCAAGTCGCCTAAAAGGTTCGCAAAATAACGACCAAATGAGCCAAAAGGAAAAATTTCTTACAAATCATGCTGGTGGCATACTTGGTGGCATGAGTAATGGCGAGCAAATAGTTATAAAAAGCCACTTTAAGCCTACGCCATCAATATTTAAAACCCAACATAGTATAAATCTAGAAGGTAAGGATACTAGCTTTGAGCTTCGTGGCAGGCACGATCCATGTATTGGTGTGCGTGGAAGCGTCGTGGCAACAGCAATGATAAGGCTTGTTTTAGCCGATATGCTACTTTTAAATGCCTCGTCAAATTTGACAAATTTAAAAAAAGCCTATGGACTATAAGTCGTTTATCTCGCTACTTCTTGCGTTATAAACAAACCAGCTTAAAACCAAATAAAGCAAAAGCGCACCAAACGCCAAAAGCACATAAAATAGAGATGAGTCAAGCTCGCTTGTATTATGTAATGCAACAAAAGTTGCTAGCAAAGAGATTAAAAAGCCAGCAAGTTTGATTATAAAGCTTTTTGGATTAAGTGAGATAAACAAAAGTCCAGTAAACAGCACACAAAGTGCATAAAATGCAACATTTTGTATACCAAGCTGCGCTTCATTAAAGGCTGTAAATTTTAAGAGTGCAGCAAAGAGTGCAGCAAAGAGTGCAAGAGCTATAAAAAAAATAGGCTTTTGCATAAGATTATAAAAAAAGCAGACGACGCCACGGTTTGATTTATTGTAATCCATTTTCCATCCTTTTTTCGTTATTTTAAAATTTTAAAGCTTTATTTATCTTTTAAATTTTAAAATTACACAAAAACAAAGGAGAAAATATGCCTTTTATAAACATAAAAATGGCTGGACCAGAGCCTACAAAAGAGCAAAAACAAGAGCTTATATCCCAAATAACACAAACTATGGTGAGTGTGCTTGGCAAAAAGCGCGAAAGGGTACAAATTTATATCGAGACATTTGATGCAAGCTCGATAGGTACTGGTGGTATGAGTCTTGAAAATGTATTAAAGGAGAGTAAATGAGTGATTTTAGTAAAGCAGATATAGAGCGCAAAGTGACACTAAAAGATGGGGATATAGCTCCAAATTTTAGCTTAGAAAATAGCGATGGAGTAAGCGTTAATTTAAAAGATTTTGTTGGGAAAAATGTTGTACTTTACTTCTACCCAAAAGACAACACCCCAGGCTGCACAACACAAGCATGCGAATTTAGCGCACTTTATGATGACTTTATCGGTACAGATAGCATTATAGTTGGGGTTAGTCCTGATAGTGTGAAAAGTCATGCTGGATTTAGCACAAAGCAAAGCTTAAAACACATCTTGCTAAGCGACCCAGACAAAGAGGTGGCTAAGCTTTATGGCGTGTGGCAAGTGCGAAAAAACTACGGAAAAGAGTATCTTGGCATAGTTCGCACAACTTTTGTTATCGGCAAAGATGGTAAAATTTTAAAGGTTTATAAAAGCGTAAAAGCAAAGGATCACGCCGCAAAAGTCTTGGCTGATCTTGTAAAATAACTTAGTAAAATAAGCCTTAAAATTGCAAATTTAACACACCTATGGGAAATGTTAAACATTTTTTGCTAGAATTGGGGCAAATTTAATCTGAAAGGCATAAAATGAACGCATCTGAGTTTATCTGGATGGATGGAAAACTTGTAAAATGGGATGAAGCAAATGTGCATATTTTAACACACTCATTACACTATGGAAATGCCGTATTTGAAGGTACGCGAGCCTATATGACGGATAAGGGATTGGCTATATTTCGTCTTGATGAGCATACAAAAAGGCTTTTTAAATCAGCAAAAATGACCGTTTTGGATATAAAATTTAGCCAAAAAGAGCTAGAAAAGGCGCAAATAGAGCTACTTCGAGCAAATAAATTTAAAGGCAATGTCTATATCCGCCCACTAGTTTATCTAGGATATGGTATCATGGGGCTTGCTCACACAAAAGCGCCTGTAAATACAGCTATCGCCGCATGGGAGTGGGGAGCGTATCTTGGTGAAGAGGGGCTTAAAAAGGGTATAAGAGTAAAAATTTCAAGCTTTACAAAGCTAAATGTCGCAGGTCAGATGAGCCGTGCAAAAGCTAGCTCAAACTATCTAAGCTCACAAATGGCAAACTATGAAGCAAAAGACGCTGGCTATGACGAGGCACTATTGCTAGATAGCGAAGGATATGTTTCAGAGGGTCCAGGCGAGTGCTTTTTTATAGTGGAAAACGGTGTTTTAATAACCCCGCCAAATGATAACAGTCTAGCTAGTATAACGCAAGATACGGTTTTGATGATAGCAAAAGATTTAGGTATAGAAATTCGTCGTGAGCGTATCACAAGAGATAGAGCCTACACAGCCGATGAAGCCTTTTTTACAGGCACAGCAGCCGAGGTAACTCCGATAAGCAATATCGACAACCGTGTGATTGGTAGTGGCGAGCGTGGAGAGGTTACAAAACGCTTACAAGATGCGTATTTTGATGTAGTTTACGGACGAAATGAAAAATACTCATCGTTTTTAACATATATTTAATTTAAGGAAAGAAATGCCAGCAGATTTAAATGACTATTTTAACAAAAAGAACAAAAATACCAACTCAAGCGGTGGGTCAAATGGTGGCGGAGGTGACTCAAATGAGCCACCAAGAATGAATTTTAAAAAACCAAAAATGCCTGATGGTTTTGGCAAAATGGGTGCTGTAGCGTATGTTATCATAGCTATAGTTGCCATCATAGCCATAACTCAGCCATTTGTCATCATCAACTCAGGTGAAGTCGGTATCAAATCAACAGCGGGTAAGTACGAGCCAAGCCCACTTCAGCCAGGCTTTCACTTTTTCATACCATTTATCCAAAAGGTAGCCATCGTCGATACTCGTGTAAGACTGATAAACTACACATCAGGCGAAGATATGGGCGAGGGAGCGATAAAGAGCATAAACACAGCGGGGATAATCCGCAAAAACTCTATCTCCGTTTTGGACGCTAGAAACTTGCCAGTTAGCATAGACATCACGGTTCAGTACCGTCTAAATCCTGAAAATGCACCGCAAACTATCGCTGCATGGGGCTTTAGCTGGGAGAGCAAGATAGTAGATCCTGTCGTGCGTGATGTGGTGCGTAGCATAGCTGGTAAATACACAGCAGAAGAGCTTCCAACAAAGCGTAACGAGATAGCAACCGCCATAGATGACGGTATCCGTAAAGACATCGACGCTCAGCCAAATAAGCCAGTCGAGCTACTCACAGTCCAGCTTCGTGAGATAATCTTGCCTGAAAAGGTAAAAGAGCAGATCGAGCGCGTTCAAATAGCAAAACAAGAGGCTGAGCGAACAAAGTATGAGGTCGAGCGTGCAAATCAAGAAGCACTTAAAAAGGCAGCCCTTGCTGAGGGTACGGCAAAGGCAGTTATCATAGAGGCACAAGGTAAAGCTGATGCTGTAAAAATAGAAGCTGACGCACAAGCATATGCAAACAAAGAGGTTGCAAAAAGCTTAGATAGCAATCTATTGCACCTAAAACAGATCGAAACTCAAGGCAAATTTAATGAAGCATTGCGTGAAAATAGTGACGCAAAAATTTTCCTAACACCAGGTGGTGCAGTGCCAAATATCTGGGTTGATACAAAAGACAAAGCAAAACAAAGCGCGATAGAAAAATAAATAAAACTGGCAAGGCTTGACCTTGCCACTATTTGTCTAAATTTAAGCTCTTATGAAAGCATTTAAATTTGATACAAATTTGGAATGAAAAATGATAAATATAGACTGGCAAAAAGTTAGCGGATTACTACCTGTTATAGTTCAAGAAGATAGCTCAAATGAGATTTTAATGCTTGCATACATGAACGAAGAAGCGCTAGATCTAAGCCTAAAAACAGGCTATGCCCACTACTTTTCACGCACTAAAAATCGTATCTGGAAAAAGGGCGAAGAGAGTGGCAACACACAAAAAATCATATCTGCTAGCCTTGATTGTGATAACGACACACTGCTACTAAAAGTCATACAAAATGGCGGTGCAGCCTGCCATACTGGCGCAAAGTCTTGCTTTTTTAACCAAATAAATTTGCAAAATTTAAATATAGAAACTAAAAAACCATCGCCTAGCTCACAGCCAAGCTATGACATCATCGACGAGCTTTATCATGTTGTGCTTGAGCGCAAGCTAAATGCAAACCCTGAGAGTTCGTATGTTGCAAAGCTATTTTCAAAAGGAGAAAACGCCATCTTAAAAAAAGTAGGCGAAGAGGCGACTGAATTTGTTATGGCGGGCAAGGATGTTACAAGAATTTCACAAAATATCGCCAGCACAAACGAACGCCTAGATACTGCAAATCAAAAAATAAACAAAATTTTAAGCCAAGCAAATACCGAAGTAAAAGACGAGCTAAGCATACTAGACATAGCTATGCTTACAGATGAGATCGTAAACCTTAATAAAATTTTACAAAAAAATAAAGAAGATATGGTGTATGAGGCAGCCGATCTTTACTTTCACACGATTGTAGCTCTTGCAATGCACAACATCCATCCAGAACGCATCAAAACCGAACTTGCTCGTAGGTTTGGACTAAGTGGGATCGATGAGAAAAACTCAAGGCAAAGCTAAATGCTAACAACACTACGCCAAGACCTGCTATTTATCCTGGCAAATGCAAATTTGATTGACTACATGGCGTATGGATGGGTTGTTTTATGTTTTATCTTGTTAATGCTAATCGGTTTTTACTGCACCATAAAATGGTGGTGGCAAATAGGTTTTTTAATCATCTTACTTGATGTGATAGCGCTTTTTGTGGGAGGGTATTACGCAAATTTAGAGCTTTCAAAAAGGCTTAGACCAACTGAAATTTCACCCCTTTATCTAAAACAGTTAAAATACTCTGATAATCTTGTTGTAGATCTAAACATTACAAATTTATCAAAAAATACATTTCAAATTTGCAAGATAAACATCGGTTTTTACGCAAATTCAGACCAAGAGCTTAAAAATTTTGTAAATGCTATAAACCCTTTTCGCGTAAAGTCGATATACATAGGTGAGCCACTGCACCCAGGTGCGACTAAAGAACTCACAACTGTTGTGGAAAATTTTGCTTTTATTGATTATAATACAACAGTAAAAACGGAGTGTTTTGAATGAGTGCTAGTTATTTTACCATCGTACATTATGCTATTATCGGCATTTTAACTCTTTTATCTATCCTTTTTTTGATACTTTCAACAAGGGCGGATAGAAAGCTTTTGGTGCCACTTATTTTTACAAATTTTTTAGTTACAACTGCACTTATTGTCTTTTTGATGTTGGTGATTGATAAATATACAAAAAAGGGCAGGCTAGACAATGTAACAAGCCACCGAGTATTAATGAACGAAAGCATTGTTTTTAAAGGCACAGTTACAAACATCGGTCGTTTTACGATAAGCAACTGTAACTTTACAGTAAAACTTGTAAATCAGCCACTAAATAGGGACAGCCTAAAAGGCGAAAATTTATTCAAACCAAGCGGACTTAGCATGTTTTCATGGCTTTTTAACGATAACCAAAATGACAAGCCAAATACCGTTGAGTACAAATTTAGCGTCGTAAAAAACCTTCCTGCTAAAAAAAGCATGCCATTTACTGTGAGCATGCCGTTTCCGCCATATTTTAGCAAAACTATGCATATAACTAAAATAAGTTGCTACTAAGATGGATATCAAAAATTTTTCTCTTACAGACATCGTAGTCATAGGTGTTTTTGCAGCCATAATATCATCTTTATCTATCCCTCTTTTTATAAAAGAGCCTCAAAATATGGATGTCAAATACGCAGCCATAAAAATAAACACTATCCTAGATGAGATAGATGTTTATCACTCTGCTCGGGCAAGATTAAGCACTATTAGTGATTTAAACCTAACCATAGCTCCAGTCATACTTGATAAGCAAGTTTGCTTAAGAGTAGAATACATAGACCTAACAAAGATAAAATTTGATATAAACGACACCCATCAGCTATGTGCTATGGCTTGGAAAGCCAGCAAACACGAACGCACAAAAGATAGGATAATATCTAAAAATTTGATATATTTTTTCTAAAATCAATACCAATATCAAAATAGAACTTAAATTACAAAAAGTAATATTTTTTCTTAATAATATAAGCAGTCCTTAACAAATTTTGCGTTACACTACTCCTAATCTTTCTAACCAAAGGAGAAAAAATGCAAAGACGAAATTTTTTAAAAGGTGCCGCTGCAGTGGCGGCTGGTGCTAGTAGCGTAAATGCTTCAAGCTTCATTAGTGATAACCTAATGAACGAGACATGCCAGCAAAGATGAGTGCGAGCCATTTTGGCGCGATAAAGGGCTTAAGCAAGAACGGCAAATTTGAAGGCATGATGGACGCGACAGAGATAGACTTCTTCCCTGTTACGCTAACAGAGGGCGTTTTAGCTAGGACATACGATCAAACTCGTATCGCAAAGCCAAGCGTTAGAAAAGGCTACCTTGAAAAGGGCTATAAAAGCGACAAGAGCAAGCGCGGTAAAGATGAGTGGGTCGAGATAAGCTGGGATGAGGCGTATAAGCTAGTGGCTGATGAGCTAAAGCGTGTTTATAAAGAGCACGGCGCTAGCGCGATATACGGCGGAAGCTACGGCTGGTATAGCGTCGGAAGTGTAAATAACCCACAAGCCCTTCTTGGCAGGATGCTAAATATCCTTGGAGGCTACACAACAAGGACGCTTACATACTCAACGCACGCTATCCGCGCCATCATGCCTTACATCACAGGCACCGATGAGAGCAACGCCCTTCAAACAGCGTGGCCTATGATACTAAAACACACCGAAGTCGTAGTCATCTGGGGAGCAGATCCTATAAATACAAACCAAATCGCATGGGGCGTGCCAGATCACGAGAGCTACATCTACTTTAGAAAGCTAAAAGAGCAGATGAAAAAGCGCGGGGTCAAAGTCATCACGATAGATCCAGTCTATAACAACACTTCAAAGTATTTAAACGCAGAGCATGTGTTTGTAAATCCTACGACAGACATTCCGCTCATGATGGCGATATGCTATGAGATGATGGCAGCTGGCGTAGCAAATGAAAATTTCTTGAAAAAATATACAAGCGGTGCAGAGCAGTTTAAAGCCTATCTAAAAGGCGAAGGCGAAGATAAGGTCGTAAAAGACGCAGCTTGGGCGGCTAAAATTTGCGGTGTAAATGAGCAAGACATAAAAACTTTGGCTAAAATTTTTGGTAGTAAAACGACTATGCTAATGGGCGGCTGGGGTCCGCAAAGAGCGCACCATGGTGAGCAGTTTCACTGGATGCTAGCAACACTTGCGGCATTTATCGGACAGATCGGTACTGAGGGTGGTGGATACGGCTTTGGCTATCACTACTCAGATGGCGGTTGCCCAAGTCCAGCAGCACCTACTGGTAACGCACTAAGTGCAAATTTAAACGGCTCACAAGGCGCTACGACATCGACATCTGCAGCATTTCCAGGACTTGGCTCGATGAGTATAGTGCCGAGCATAGATGGCGAGTGGAAAAATCGTAATAATATCGCTATACCGGTTTCTAGAATTCTTGATTGTATAAACAACCCTGGCAAAGAGGTTGATTTTAACTGCAAGAAGCTAACATATCCTGAGATAAAGATGGCTTACTGGGCAGGCGGTAACCCATATCACCACCATCCTGATACAAAAATGATGGCAAAGACATTTGAAAAGCTTGAGACTTTCATCGTTCAAGACTGCTTCTGGACTGCGTCTGCTAGGATGGCTGATATAGTACTACCAGCCACCACAGAGCAAGAGCGAAACGACATAACAAAATCACATACAAACAAATTTATCATCGCCATGCATAAGATCGCCGAGCCATACGCACAAGCCAAAAATGACTACGACATCTATGCTGGTATCTTAAAGCAGATCGGCGAGACCGAGCTTAACGCATTTACAGAGGGTAAGAGTGCAGAAGAGTGGATAAGACATTTTTATGACGCTTCTAAGAAAAAAGCAGACGCTAGCAATATCGCTATGCCAAGCTTTGAGGAGTTCTGGGAGAAGGGCTTTGTGAAATTTGAAGTGCCACAAAGCGCAAAAGAGTATGTCAAAATGGCTGAGTTTAGAAAAAATCCTATCATAAACCGCCTTGGCACACCATCTGGCAAGATAGAGATCGTATCTAAAAAGATAGAAAAAGCAGGCTATGCCGACTGCCCGGGTCATCCAACATGGATGGAGCCTATGGAGTGGCTAGGAAGCGATAAGACTAAAAAGTATCCGCTAAATTTAGTATCGCCACACCCTAAATACCGCCTTCACAGCCAGCTAAATAACACTTGGCTAAGAAATCTTGAAGAGGTAAAAGGCAGAGAGCCTATCTGGATACATCCTGAGGATGCAAAGGCCAGAGAGCTACAAACTGGCGATGTGGTTAAAATTTACAACGACAGAGGCGAGATACTAGGTGGTGTCATCGTGACTGAAAATGTCAAGCGCGGTGTTGTCAGAATGCAAGAAGGCGGCTGGTGGGATCCAGATAAAAAAGGACTTTGCAAGCACGGTAATGTCAATGTCCTTATCCCTAACGAGCCTACTTCAAGTCTAGCCATGGGTAATCAAGCAACAGCCTTGGTCGAGATAAAGAAATTTGACGGCGAGCTACCTGAGCTTCAGGTCTTTTCGCAGCCTAAGTTTAGCAAGAAGGGTTAATGAATGAAGAAAATTTTAGCTATTAGCACTGTGGGTGCGTTGCTAGCTGGTGGCTTGTTTGCGGCTGATATGTTTGTAAATACGCCTGCACCGATCTTAGATAAGGTCGGTGGCAAGCCACTTGGTCAGCTACTAATTGGCGCAAAGGTAACAGCCGGCAAGCAGAGTGGTGAATATATCGAAGTAAGCTACACTGGCTTTGTGCCGGGAGAGACGCCAAACGCTTATGCAAGGGTTGGTGTTTTAGAACAAGATATAACGGTTGAAAACCCACAAAAGACATTTAAAATCGTCAAAAAACATAAAGATGACTACGATAATGAGTGGGATGAGGTCACGCTAAAAGGCTTTGTAAAAAAAGAGGCGTTAGTGGGCGATATAGGTATCATTCACACGGCTGGTGAAAATTTGTTTAAAGAGCGCTGTGGTGGCTGTCATGCACTTCACGGATATGATGAGTTTAGTGCAAATGTCTGGCCAAGCGTGGTTGAGTCTATGATAGGCAACTCAGCCCTTACAGGCGAAGAGGTGCAGACGCTAAATCGCTTCTTGCAAAGCAAGGCGCCTGCTGAGTAAAATAGGGGCTTAAAGCCCCTTGCCTTTGTTTAAAACTAAATTTAACTTACTTTTTATACCTTTTTTAATATAATCAAAGCATAAAATTTATGGAGCAACCTATGATAAGAATCGGCATTCACGGCGCTAGTGGCAAGATGGGACAAGAGATAGCAAGGTGCCTAAATGGCAATGAAAAAGCTAAACTAAATGTGGTTTATTCAGTCGATGAGATCACTCATCATCTTGATAAAAGCGTTCTTATAGCAAATAGCCTTGATGAGCTTTTTGCAAATAGCGATGTTGTGATTGACTTTACGATAAAACAAGGTGCAATAAATTTGATAAACTATGCCCGCACCAATCCAAAACCACTAGTTATTGGAACAACTGGACTTGGCGAAGAAGGTGACGCACTTATAAATACAGCAAGTAACGCTATGCCAATACTCTGGGCTTCAAATATGAGCCTTGGAGTTGCTATACTAAACCACCTAGTTTTTACCGCATCCAAAGCACTTCGTGAATTTGATATAGAGATAGTTGAAATGCATCATAAACATAAAAAAGACGCACCAAGTGGCACCGCCCTAACCCTTGCAAATTCAGCGGCAAATGCAAGAGAACTAGAACTAAAAGATGTTATGATAACTGGCAGAGAGGGCATGAGTGGAGAGCGTGAAAAAGATAGTATCGCGGTTATGGCACTTCGTGGTGGCGATATCGTTGGCAGGCATACGGTTGGGTTTTATAACGACGGGGAGTTTGTCGAGCTAAACCACACTGCAACAAGTCGTGCAACCTTTGCAAAAGGAGCTATAAAAGCGGCGATTTGGCTAGTAAATCAACCAAATGCAAGATACACTATAAACGACTGCTTGGGACTTTGAGTAAAATTGATAAATTTTATAAAATTATGGGCTTAAATGCCATCAAGCTTTCATAATTTTAGGCAAAAAAGAGTGTTATTTGGGCGATAAGACAGAGCCTAAGGCGTTTAATATTTTATAAATTTAAAACTAAAAGGGGTAAAAATGTGTGCGATAGTGGGCGTTATAAACTCACCAAGTGCTGCAAAGACTGCGTATTATGCGTTATTTGCTATGCAGCATAGGGGGCAAGAGGCAAGTGGCATAAGTGTTTGTGATAACGCAGAGATAACAACATTTAAAGGAAATGGGCTTGTTACCGATGTCTTTTCAGCAAAAATCATAAATGAACTAAAAGGCGATATGGCAATCGGACATAATCGCTACGCAACTGCTGGCAAAAGCTCTAGCGGAGACGCTCAGCCAATAGCCGCAAACTACTCGCTAGGGCAAATTTCAGTCGTTCATAACGGAAATTTAGTCAATAAAGATGAAGTTAGAAATGATCTGATCCGTGATGGTGCGATATTTCAAACAAACATGGATACAGAAAATATCGTACATCTCATCGCAAAAAACCACAGCCCACATTTAAAAGAGCGTATCATATCAGCCCTAGAAAAGATAAAAGGTGCATACTGCCTGCTTTTTCAATCCAGACACAAAGTCTTTGCTGTTAGGGATCGCTACGGGGTTAGACCTCTATCTTTAGGGCGTTTAAAAGATGGTGGATATATCATAGCCAGCGAAACTTGTGCGTTTGATCTTGTCGAGGCTGAGTTTATTAGAGATGTCAAACCTGGTGAGATGATAATATTTGAGCACGGAAAGAGTGAGTTTGAAAGCATAGAGCTCTTTAAGCCAGAGTCTAGAATTTGCGCGTTTGAATACATCTATTTCGCTCGTCCAGATAGTGTTATAGAAGGTAAATCAGTCTATGAAGCTCGCAAAAAAATGGGCGAAACGCTTGCTAAAAAAAGCAAGGTTAAGGCTGACTTTGTCATACCTGTACCAGATAGTGGGGTGCCAGCCGCACTTGGGTATGCAAATGCAAGCAGTATACCATTTGAGCTGGCTATCGTGCGTAACCACTATGTTGGCAGGACATTTATCGAGCCAACACAAGAGATTAGAAATTTAAAAGTTAAGCTAAAACTAAATCCAATGAGCTCGGTACTAAAAGATAAAAGCGTTGTGGTTATAGACGACAGCATAGTTCGCGGGACAACATCAAAAAAGATAGTCGAGTTACTTCGTCATGCTGGAGTGCGCGAGATACACTTTAGAGTGGCTTGCCCTGAGTTAAAATTCCCTGAGCGATACGGCATTGATACGCCAAGCTTTGAAGAGCTTATAAGTGCAAACAAAAGCGTTGAACAAGTGCGAGAGTATATCGGTGCTGATAGTCTTGAGTTTTTAGATATTGATGAGCTAAAAAGCAGTCTTGGTAATGAGCGAAAGTACTCACTGGTAAGTTTTGATGGGGATTATTTTATAAAATGAAGCTTTTTAGGCTAGTTTTTCTTGCGGCTTTTACACTACTTTTTGCTAGCTGTACCGCAAAAAAAGAGATTAGCGCTACAACCACAAAAGCTGTTTTGTATGAGTATTATGAAAATGACTTAAGCCTTCAAAAGATGGGGTTTTATGCAAAATTTAACGATAAAAATGCAAGCGATATGGCAAATATCACTCATCTGAAAACTTTAACTGGTAAAGAAAATTTTATCATACAAAAAATAGGCGAAATCGGCTTAGTGCTACTAAATTTAGATACAAATCAAACCATAAATTTAGACCAAAAAGTCAAGCTTCAAAATTCAAAAGGCATAAAAATTTATGAAGTAAAACCAGGTTTTATACAAAGCATGGTCTTTGTAGCAAGTGATGGGATTTGTACCACTTGGAGCAAAGAAAAGCCCCTTTTTGCAAGGACTGTAAGCAACTACTATCCATTTTTAAATCAAAATTTACGCACACCATTTGCAAGCAAGATAGAACTCATCTTGCAAAAAAATAAAGGTGCACTTGTGGGCGATTTTGCCATTATAAATAGGCTTTTTAGTGACGAAAAAGCAAGCTACATAGATGAGCTTACCGAACAAGATGAGTTTAAAAACTCCCTTACAAACGACATTATCAAGCAAACTAGGGTTTTAGACTTTATCTGTGAGATAAAATGATACGAGAAATTTTAAAGGCAAACATCGCCAAACTCCTACTCATAACTATTTTAACACTTGCATATAGCTGGCTTGGTGTAGCAACTTTAGCGTTTATAAATGATGAGCTTTTAAGTGTTAAGAGCTTTGATGGAGTGGTTTTAGCAAAATTTATGGGGCTTTTGCTTGCCTTTTTTGCACTTTCAGTTTATGCAAATATCACTCTTTCAAATTTCGGACATAAGCTTGTTTATACTATACGAAAACGCTTAGTAAAGCAAATTCTAGACACGCCAAACGCCCAGATAAATGTAATCGGCAAAGCAAAAATCATTGCAAGTCTAAATAGCGACATAAAGACCATATCCTTTGCTTTCATGAGTGCGCCAAGCTTGCTTCAAGGCTCTGTTTTTTTATTTGCGGTTTGCGCATATCTATTTTACATCTCGCCCAAGCTTTTCATCTTTGTTGCTATTTGGATGAGCGTGATACTTTTGATAAACGCCTATTTGATGAAGCATGTACATAAAAATTTTAAAATCTCACGAGCCAAAGATGATGAGCTGCAAGCGAGCTACAACGATATAGTCGAGGGTCACAGAGAGCTTAGCCTAAGCCCAGAACGAGCGTTTTTAACATACGGCGAGCTTGATGTGGTGGCAAATGAAAAGATGGCAAGTATGATAAAAACTGACATCTACCACTCTATCGGCAACAACTTTAGCAATATAATGCTTCTAGGGCTTGTTGGGCTTTGCATATTTTTGTGCCTTGCTTACGAGCTTGCTAGCCTTGAAATAGCTGTTACGATGAGCCTAGCGATACTATTTTTGCGTGGCTCTATCTTATCAATGATGGGTGCTATACCAACGACACTTAGTGCAAAAGTCAGCCTAGATAAAATTTCAAAACTAGAGTTTGTAAATTTTAAAGCTGATTTTAAAAAGCGTGAAAATTTGTTTAAAAACTGGCAAGAAATTTGCTTAAAAAATGTCGATTTTTCATACGCTCAAGGCTTTGGGCTTAAGGATATAAACTTTTGCATAAAGCGGGGTGAGATTGTATTTTTGATAGGTAAAAATGGCAGCGGCAAAAGCACATTTGTAAATGTTTTATGCGGACTTTTGCGTCCAAATAGTGGAGAAATTCTAATAGACTCAAACCCAGTTACTGAAGAAAATTTAAGAGAGTATCAGACAAATATAAGTGCGATATTTAGCGACTTTTATCTATTTTCTCAAGTCATTGATGAAAACGCAAATGAAGCCAGCAAAGATCAAGTCGATGAGCTTTTGTCTTTGCTTGAGATAGATGATAAGGTTAAGGTCGTGCAAGCAAGACTTAGCACGACAGCTCTCTCGCAGGGGCAGCGAAAGCGTTTGAGTCTATTTATAGCACTACTTCAAAACCCAGGACTTTTGGTACTTGATGAGTGGGCGGCAGATCAAGACCCGATATTTAAACGAGTATTTTATAGAGAAATTTTACCACTTATAAAAGAGAGGGGGGTTAGCATACTGGCTATCAGCCACGATGATGGGTATTTTGATGTAGCAGAAAGAATTTTCCTAGCAAAAGATGGCACAATAAGAGAGTTAGTTGGTGCTGAACGCGAAAGTGCAAGTAAAGATGCTACAAGCAAGCTAGAAGAGAGCTAAATTTACCCTTTTTTAAAAGGTTTTTGTATAAAATGTTTAAAAATTTTAAAGGCGGCAGATGAAGTTTGTAAATTTCAACCACCAAAAAACATTAAGCCTAGCAAATTTACTAAGCTTAACAAATGAAAAACTATCTAGCGAGTTATCGCTCTGCGAGCATAGGTATATATCATATTTTCAAGATCCTGCGCTTAATAAAGACGCTCACATACGCTGTGAAATAGGCTCTATAAGCTATGTTTTAGCCCTACTTTGCAAGTACTCTGGCGCTACGCAAAGTTACTTTGATGAGCTTGATGACGGCTTTTTAAGTGGTGAGTGCAATGTCGGTGAAGAGGAGTTTGAAACACTTTGTGAATGGCTAAAAGATACTGAAAATATCATCATAGACAGCTCATTTTTTACCCACCCTGACGCACAAATGCTATTTGAGTTTTTAGAAATTTTAGATAAAAATATCATCTTAGCAGACGCAAAACAACATGAGTATAAAACCACTGGTAAGTTATGCGAGCTAAAAGAGTTGGAAAATTTTGATGGAAGTGTTGTTTATAAGATAAACTCACAAGAGCTAAGGCTTGTTGGAGGGTTAAATTTTGCCCTTGTTAGCAAGATAAAAAACGGCGATAAAGTAAAATTATGCCTACTTGATGATGAGATAAAATTTGAACAAAATGACGATATAAAGGGCGTTGTCGCATTACTATATGCGCCAAATTTAAAAGGCTACTGCTTTGAGCTTGTAAAGCTTACCAAGGTTTAAAATATAGATGAAAAAATTTTTAGCCATCTTACTTTTGCCCGTGTTAGCTCTTAGCCTAACACTTAGTATAAACAGTGGCACAGATGATGGCAAGCCATATAGCGTTATAACCCTTAGCGATGAAAATGAATTTGAGTGCGTAGAGCAGATCCTTGCCTATAATACAAAACGCTTTGCATGCATGATAGATGATGATGGCATGGTAAATATCGATGATGTCGATCTTGCCTTAATGGATATACGCTACAAAAAACAAGACGGCAAGCTCTTTATCATAGTGCTTCCAAAGGCAAATTCTAGGCTTTTAAACTTAGAAAATAAACTTCATGAAAATAGCGAAATTTTTAAAAACAACTCTAGAATTTCCAAGCGTTTTAGTATAGTAATAGATCCAAAACTTAGTGAATTTGACAAAAATGCACAAAATGGTATAAATTTTGCACCCAAATTTGATGAGCTTTTATTGCCAAGTATCGGGGCACTTGACTTTAGCAAAGCACCGATGGAGGCTATGGATAGCAACGATATAGATCTTTACATAAATATCAAACAAGCCTATGAAGCCGGCAACTTTAACCGAGTTTTAGCAGAGACAAAAAGTGCGATAACTCGCCATCCAAATAGTATATTTTCAAGTGAATTTTTACTTTATCGACTAAGGGCTATGGGAAAAGCTTTAGAAAATGAAGAAGACGCCATAGATATAGACTTTGATCATACAAATATAGTTGAAGAGGGCAAGGCTTGGATGCGTAAATTTGCCTCTGACGAGAACTATCCAGAGGTACTTTACCTAGTAACTCGAGCATATATCAAGCAAAATTTAAACAGCGATGCAAAATACACAGTAGATCTACTAAAAACAGAGCATACGAAGTCTAAATTTAGCAAGCTTGCGATGCTTGATTATGCTGATGAAATTTATAAAAACTCTGGTCAAAAAGAGGCGACTGGGCTATATGAGTATGTCCTTTATAATACCGATGATATCGATATCGCAAGTAGAGCCGCACTTAGCTTAGCAAGCGCAAACATCGAAAAAGACCGCATTGAAGAGGCTAAAAACTACATTATAAAAATACTAAACGCAAATCAGAAATTTTTCTTAGCCAACCAGCCAAAAGCCATGGATCTTGCAAAAATTTTTGATGAACGAAATATGCACGATATAGCCTCTAAAATTTATGAGATAATAGCAAATGAAGATGACTCAAAAAGCGAATTTTATGAAGTTGCGCTTAAAAATTTAGGTATTGCACTTGCTGATGATAACCAAACACAAAAAGCATACGACTACCTAAAACGCTACGAGAAGGAATTTAAAGACGGGGATTATCTAGCAGAGGTTCAAAGCACTCTAGGTAGGCTATTTTTTGATCTTGGAGAGACAAATTCCACTAAGCTTTACGAATACTACGACCTTTTAATGCAAAAGTACGACAAAAGTGATATAGGCATAAAGGCGCTTGCAAGCGCAGTTGAGTTAAATTTTAATGAAAAACGCTATAAGCAAGCACTTGAATTTACACAACAAGCAAAGGATCTTAACCTAACTGCTTCAATGGATATCATAAATCGCTCAGCTCTGGCGCTAGCCCAGCAAGGCATTAGAGATAACGACTGCCAGATAGTAATAAATTTACTCGAAGCGTATGATGTAAACACACTAGAGCTTCCACAGTTTAAGTTGCATGACTGCTTAAAGCGCACAGCTCGCCACGAAAAAGCACTAAATTTAGCCAAGTCTCATATACAAGATAAAAATCTTGAGGATAGAGTCGAGTGGTTGGTTAAGCTTTCTGCTGATTTAAGACAATTAAAAATGTATGAAGATAGTGTAAATGCCGCAAATGACGCACTCTCTTTGGGTGCTAGCGTGCCTTATGCTGACCCTACACCGGCACTTTATGACCGCTTTTACTCGCTTATTAAACTAAACCGATTAAATGACGCCATAAGGACGATGGGCGCCATCGAAGAGCTTCGTGGGCAAGACTTTAAGATAATAGAAAGCTTTGACGCACTAGCAAAATTTGCATTTAGCAAGAGTGATTACGCAAACACGACCACATATGCAAAAAAGGCGCTAGAGCTAGCAAATTCGGTGCGTATAAATGTTTTTACACCGGATCTAAATTTCTTATACTCGCACGCTTCATTAAAAATGGGGAATTTAGCTGACGCACTTGATGAGGCGAAATACATCTTAAACCTGAAACTAAAACCGCTTGAACGCAGTCGTGCGCTAAATTTAATGGCTGACATACATATAGCACGAAAAGAGCCAAACGAAGCAAGAAAATACTTAAATGAATGCGTAAATAGCAACATCGATAACGAATTCGTCTCGCTTTGTAAAGCGTCTTTAGAACTGCTAAAATAAGCGTTTGTTGAAAATTTTAAATTTTTATGAAATTAAGCAAATTTTAATTGACAATAAAACTTTTTTTAGTTAAAATACGCTTTTTTAATGACGTAGTGGCACATTACTCACACTACGGGGTGTAGCGCAGTCTGGTTAGCGCATCTGGTTTGGGACCAGAGGGCCGAAGGTTCGAATCCTTTCACCCCGACCATGACATGGTGAGTGTAGCTCAGTCGGTTAGAGCATCAGATTGTGGTCCTGAGGGTCGTGGGTTCGATTCCCATCACTCACCCCACTTTGGGCGCTCGTAGCTCAATTGGATAGAGCGACAGACTTCGGATCTGTAGGTTATGGGTTCGACTCCTATCGGGCGCGCCACTTTTTGGATTATCCAACATGCGCTCATAGCTCAGCTGGATAGAGCAACGGCCTTCTAAGCCGTAGGCCAGAGGTTCGAATCCTCTTGGGCGTACCACTTTATTTTGTTTTTGTGCGGATGTGGTGAAATTGGCAGACACACCAGACTTAGGATCTGGCGCTTCACGGCATGGAGGTTCAAGTCCTCTCATCCGCACCATACTTTACTCTTGATTTCTCTAATTTTTACAAAAGATAGTCCTATAAAATAATAAATTTTCTTTTAATATCTCTTACTAAGCAAAATTTTACCCCGAGCATAAACTGAAATAATTAAATATTATAAAAATTTAAATCCAAATTCTGAGCCCTTATCCTTTTGCGAGTTTATAATTAGCTCAAAGTCGTGCATTTTTAGTATCTGTTTTACAATATAAAGCCCTAGCCCAAATGAATTTGTCTTATTATTATCGCTAGTTTTAAAGTATTTTTTGGTTATTAGCTTTATCTCTTTTGCCTCAATACCGACACCCTTATCACACACAAGAAGAGAGTTTTCGTTAAGCCTTATAACAACCTCATCTAAAGAGTATTTAAGCGCATTTTCAACCAAATTTATAATGACTTGCCGCATCAGCGTCTCATCTGCCGTTATCATGACACTTTTTTGAGTGTATAAAATTTGTCTATCCATATAGCGCGACGAGAGTTCGTTTTGAATATTTTTAACCAAAATTCCAAGATCAAATTTGCTTTTTTGAGCGATTAAATTTTCACTCGAACGCAAATTTACACGATCTATCAACGCCACGATATTTTGGCTATTTCTAACGATCTTTTCTATAAAATTTGCTCTTGTTTTTTCATCCATTTGAGGATCATTTTTTATAGTTTGGCTAGCAGCATTTATCACAGCAATAGGGTTTTTAAACTCATGCGATATAGAGCCAAGAAGTCCTTGTAGTTGCGAATTCCTTAGTTTTATCTTGGCTGATTTTTTAGTTAGTTTTTTATTTTTCTCTTTTATCTGCAAAAAAAGCTCATCCAAACTAGTGCTAATCTCAGCATTTTCATCAAAGAAAAACCCGTTTTTATCCATGTGTTCTTCATAGTTTAAAATTTTTTCTTTTAATCTTTTTGTATCTTTATACACCAAAGCACAAATTAGTAAAATCATAAAAAAAGCTAACACCAAAGCACAAACGGCAGGGCTTTTAAAGTAACTAATCGTAGCAGCAAAGACCACCACAAGAAAGCAAAAAAGAGCAAATTTCTTCAGCAAATTTTATATCCTTGACCGCGTACCGCCACGATATACTCACCTCCAAGCTTTTCACGCAGTCGCTTTATGGCAATATTTATCGTCTTTTCGCTAGTTTCGTCATTTTGCCAAATTTTATCTGCGAGATACTCTCTAGAAAGGATAAGATTTTTATTTTTTATAAACTCTGAGAGTAGTAAAATTTCAAGCTTGCTGAGCAAAACTTCACTATTTTTAACCAGAACTTTTGCCGAGCTTAAATCCAGAAAAATATCTTTAAATTTATATACATTAGCCTCTTTTTTTGTTCGTTTTAGCACTGCCTTTACGCGTACTATCAGGTCATCCATATCAAAAGGTTTCGTGATATAATCATCTCCGCCACTTTCAAAGCCTTGTAGCTGCTCTTTCTTGCTATCTTTGGCTGATAAAAATATCACAGGATGATTAAAGCCTTTTTTTCGTAACTCTAAAACAAACTCAGCCCCCTCAGCATGTATCAAGTTTCTATCTACGATGAGTAAATCAACATCCTCTTCTTCTAAAAACTGCTCAACTTTTTTGGTGTTATAAAAGCCAAAAGTCTCAAATCCAGCCTTTTGCAAGTTATATTCAAGTAGCTCAACTAGATCTTTTTCATCGTCAATTATCACGACTAGCCCAGACATTTTGCCCCCTTTTTTAATGCTAGATTATAATACAAATTTACAAAATTTTAGCCAAATTTTATGTTTCCAAAATGTTTCTAACTCTTTGTAAGATTTCATCAAACATCAAAAAAGGAGAACAAAATGAAAGTTTTTAAAAGTGTAGTTGCAGCCTCTTTACTTTGTATGGTAGCTTATGCTGAGCAAATCAGGATCGCTGGTAGCTCGACAGTTTTTCCATTTTCTAGCTTTGTAGCAGAGGAATTTGCAGCGCTAAAGGGCAAAAAAGCTCCTATCGTTGAAAGCCTTGGAACAGGTGGCGGCTTTAAGGCATTTTGCGCATCACAAAAGGGTATAGATATAGCAAACGCTTCAAGACCTATGAAGCTAAGCGAATTTCAAGAGTGTGAGAAAAATGGCATAAACCAAATTTCAGGCTTTATGATAGGCTATGATGGTATCGTTTTGGCACAAAATAAACAAAATGCGGAACTAAGCCTAACAAAAGAGCAAATTTTCCTGGCTCTTGCCAAACAAATTCCGCAAAATGGTGCTTTGGTGGATAACCCTTACAAAAAATGGAACCAGATAGATGCAAGCTTACCTGATAAGGAAATTTTAGTTTATGGGCCCCCAACAACATCTGGCACAAGAGATAGCTTTGAAGAACAGCTCATGCAAGCAGCCTCTAAAAATTTTAAAGAATACGGCGAAAAAGCGGGCAAATATGGCTCTATAAGAGAAGATGGAGCTTATGTTCCATCAAGTGAAAACGACAACCTAATAGTCGCAAAACTAGCCCAAAACAAAGACGCTTATGGCATTTTTGGGTATGGGTATTTGGCTGAAAATGGTAGCAAAGTCGCAGCTGTTGGGATAAATGGCATAAAGCCAAGCGAAAAAAGCGTAGCAGATGGTAGCTACACTCTAGCAAGAAGCCTTTATTTTTATGTAAAAAATGAAAATTTCAAAGCAAATGATGAAATTCCAGCCTTTATAGATCTTTTCATAAGCCAAGCTATGATAGGCAAAGACGGCGCACTAAAGAGCTTAGGGTTAATATCACTTAATCAAGACAGCTTTGCTGCTATGCGTAAAAATGCTGCTGATCCACAAAAACTATCTGTTGAGATGGTAAAATCAGGCAAAGTTATCCAATAAGGCTTATCGTGCTTTATCTTGCATTATTTGTGCTTACTTTTGGATGCTACTACGCTTTTAAGGGCAAAATTTCAGCCCTTAGCTTTGAGCCTTTGAGCTTTAAAAACAAAGGCTCACAAAACCTTACATACGCCCTACTTTTCGCAGCTTCATTAGTTTCTATCATCTGCACACTAATGATTTTAGCTTCTATTTTATTTGAGGCTATGAAATTTTTCTCCACTCAAAGTTTTACAAATTTTTTCCTGAGTTTTCACTGGGCTCCACACGATGCATTTTTGGGCAAAGATGGTAGTTTTGGCTCACTTGGATTATTTTTTGGAACATTTTACATCAGCTTAATAGCTGTTTTAACGGCATTTCCACTTGGAATTTTCACGGCAATTTACCTAAGCCAATACTGCTCAAAACAAAAAAGAGCCTACTTAAAGCCATTTTTAGAAATTTTAGCCGGAGTACCAAGTGTTGTTTACGGCTTTTTTGCTGCGATTTTTGTTGCACCAATTGTTGTTAGTATGGCGGAGTTTTTTGGGCTAGATGCTTCGCACAACAACGCTTTAAGCGCAGGGCTTGTGATGAGCGTGATGATAACCCCCATGATAGCCAGTCTTTGCGATGATACACTCTGTCAAGTGCCTAAAAAACTACATTACGGGGCTCTTAGCTTGGGACTAAGCAAAGAAGAAAGTATAATATTTGCCGTTTTGCCACCAGCCATGCCAGGGATCATCGCGGCATGCTTGCTCGGACTTTCAAGGGCTCTTGGTGAGACGATGATAGTGGTTATGGCTGCTAGTTTGAGAGTAAATTTTAGTTTAAATCCACTTGAAGACATGACAACAGTGACGGTTAAAATAGTAGAGGTTTTAAGCGGCGATCAAGAATTTGATAATCCACTAACTTTAAGCGCTTTTGCCCTTGGGATTACGCTATTTGCTATAACTTTTGTGATAAATTTTATAGCTGTTTTGATCTCGCGAGCCTACCAGCGTAAATACAAAATCGCAAATCTATAAGGCAGCACAATGAGAAAGTTAAAAGGCGCGATATTTAAAGGCTTTTGCAAGGCTTCATTTTGGCTTTGCGTAGCATTTTTGTTGCTATTTTTAGGAACATTGATAAAAAATGGAGTTGGAGAATTTAGCAAATTTTATATAAAAACTGAGTTTGTAGTAACTGAAAATTTACTAGCAAATCCTTACTCATTTGAAAGTGAATATAAAAAGTTTATATCGCGTGCATGGATAAGAGAGCTACCAGCACTATTAAGATTACAAAATGCCAAGGCTGGAGATAGGATACAAACTCTAGCTACTGCAAATGCAGATGTTCAATCACAGCTTAAGCTAGGAGTCTCTAAGCTAAATGAGACGCAAATAAGCCAAGTGGCAAACCTTAGAAATAAAGGCGTTATAATAAACAAATTTAGTCTTGACTTTTTTACAAAAAGTGACTCAAAAATTCCAGAAAATGCAGGCTTTTTATCAGCTATATTTGGCAGTGTCTTAGTTATGTGCGTAGCCATGATGTCAGCGTTTCCAGTAGGGCTTGCGAGCGGAATTTATCTAGAAAAATTTGCAAAGGACAATAAATTTAGCAAATTTATAGAAATTAGCATAAATAACCTAAACGCAGTCCCTTCAATCATCTTTGGACTGCTCGGACTTGCGGTATTTATAAATTTCTTTGGACTGCCAAGAAGCTCGATAATCGTAGGCGGCTTAGTGCTTGGCATTATGAGCTTGCCTGTGATTATAGTAAGCGTAAGAAGCGCACTAAGATCGGTGCCTGAAAGCATTTCGCAAGCTGGATATAGTTTGGGTTTAAATAAATTTCAAGTCATAAAAGACCATGTCTTGCCGAGTGCTTGGAGTGGGATACTAACTGGGATTATAATGGCACTGGCTGGAGCTATCGGCGAAACTGCTCCGCTTATGATAGTTGGCATGATAGCCTTTGTTCCAGAGATGGCAACAAGTCTTTTTAGCCCATCAGCCGTCATGCCGTCACAAATTTTCATCTGGTCAGGAAGCCCAGAGCTAATATATGTACAAAAGACCAGCGCTGCTATACTCACGCTACTTTTTATAACATTTTCACTAAATTTACTAGCAATAATCCTAAGAAATAAAATCAACAAAAAGGCACAATGATGAAAATCAAAGCGCAAAGTAAAAATTTAACCCTTTATTACGGCGAAAAAAAGGCGCTAAATAACATAAATATGAAAATAGCACAAAACAAGATCACCGCACTCATCGGTCCATCAGGCTGCGGGAAAAGTACATTTTTACGCTGTTTTAATCGCATGAATGACCTAATAGACAATGTCAAAATCTCAGGTGAAATTTTAATAGATAGCACAAATATCTACCAAAGTCAAGTTGATGAAACCCAGGTACGAAGGCGCGTAGGCATGGTCTTTCAGCAGCCAAACCCATTTTTAAAAAGCATTTATGAAAATATATCCTACGCACCGCTTGTGCATAGGATGGTAAAAAAGGGCAGTGAGTGCGATATGTTAGTTGAAGATAGCCTTAAAAAAGCTGGGCTTTGGAACGAAGTAAGAGATAGGCTCAAAACTCCAGCAACTACGCTAAGTGGCGGTCAGCAACAACGCTTATGCATCGCTAGAACCATTGCCGTTAAGCCAGAGCTTATACTAATGGACGAGCCAACTTCGGCACTTGATCCTATATCAACAGGCATTATAGAGGAGCTTATGAGCGAACTTGGGCATGAGTTTAGCATAGTTGTCGTTACTCATAATATGCAACAAGCAGCTAGAATTTCAGACTATACTGGCTTTTTTCATATGGGTGACTTGGTTGAGTTTGGAGAAACGGAGCAAATTTTCAAAGATCCGAATGAGAAAAAAACAAAGCAATATATAAAAGGTAAATTTGGCTGATATAGTTAAAAAGGGTGCAAACGCCCCCTTTAATTTATCTTCTAAGTAAAAAGAGTCTTACTGCTTGCTCGCTAACTCGTTTTAAATTCTCGCTTGCAACGCTTTTTTTCATCGCCTCATCAAGACTAATAGGCTCATTTTGTATGCTAAAAAAGGCATCTATACCATTTTTGTTGCACTCATTAGCACATTTTGAAACGCTCCCCGCAAGAGCGATAACAGGCTTGTCATACTTTTTAGCAAGCTTTGCCACGCCAGTTGGTGTCTTGCCCATAGAGCTTTGAAAATCCATACGACCCTCGCCGGTTATAACTAAATCAGCTCTTTTAATCTCATCTTCAAGCAAAATTTCCTCAGTTATAATCTGCACACCAGGCTTTAGTTTTGCATTTAAAAAACTTACAAAACCATACCCTAGCCCACCCGCAGCACCAGAACCGCGAAGTTTCCAAGTCTGAGCTACTATCTCTTTATCTACAACACTAGCAAAGCTAACAAGCCCAGAGTCAAGCTCTTTTACCATGGACTCATCAGCGCCTTTTTGCGGTCCATAAACATAGGCTGCGCCGTTTTTTCCAAAAAGTGGATTATCCACATCACAGGCAACCAAAAACTCGCACTCTTTTAACTCTTTAATGGTGTTTAGAGTTGAAATTTTAGCGATCTTAGAAAGGTTTGCACCGTTTCCTTCAAGCAAATTTCCACTTTTATCGTAAAAAACAAAACCTAAAGCACTAAGCATGCCAGTACCAGCGTCATTTGTAGCACTTCCGCCTATACCGATGATAAATTTTCTAGCACCTTTGTTGATAGCATCTTTTATCATCAGTCCAAATCCATAAGTGCTTGTTTTTAATGGGTTACGCTCATTTTTTTCAAGCAAAGTTAGACCAGAAGCAGATGCCATCTCCATAATAGCTAGCTCGCCAGCCATCGCATAGCGAGCTAGAATTTTCACGCCTAGTGGATTTTGCGTTATGACATCGATATATTTACCGCCAAGAGCGTCAGCAAGGGCCTCTACAGTACCCTCGCCACCGTCTGCCACAGGTTTTACTATGACCTCATCGCAAAGGGGCTTTATGCCACTCTTAACGGCATTACCAGCCTCAAGCGAACTTAGTGAGCCCTTAAATGAGTCTATTGCAACTAAAATTCTCATAAAAGAACCAAGGAGCAAACAAATACGCTCAGCATACCGACTATACCCATTATAAGCGTTAAGGTAGTCTGTGTCTTATAGCCTTGTTGTGGGTTCATGCCGCTGAAATTTGTAACAACCCAGTAATAGCTGTCATTTGCATGAGAGACGCACATAGCACCCGCTGCAATAGCCATAACAACAAGCACACCAGCTATCTCAGTCGTAAAACCAAGCGCACTCATCAGTGAGTCGCCAGCACTAAACATGCCCATGATAGATGCGGTAGTCACGATGGCTACAGTTGAGCTACCTTGTGCGGTTTTTAGGATAGCCGAGATGATAAATGGAAAGAAAATTCCAGCCGCGCTAATAACTTGTGCATTTTCCTTGATGTAAGCAACAAATCCCGCCTCAGTGATAACTTTACCAAGCACACCACCAGCTGCAGTGATGAAAAGTATAGGACCTACAACTTTTAGCGTATCGTTTGTTAAAGTATTAAAAATTGAAATTTTATTCGTATCAAGAAGCAAAATAATGGCAAATACAACGCCAATAGCAAGGGCGATTATAGGATTACCCAAAAAGGCAAGAAGAGCGCCAGCGGTACCGCTAACTCCAGCAACTTTAGCTATAGAGCCAAGCGCCATAAAAATGATAGGCATTAGTATAGGCGCAATGCTTAAAAAGCCACTTGGAAGCTTTCCGTATTCCTTAATAAGCTCCTCATAGCTCTTAGAAAGCTCGGTATCATTTTCAACAAGATCTATCTTTGAACCGATAAATTTTGCATATATATAAGCAGCTGTAAGCACTGGGATAGAAACCACCGCACCCACAATAATCACAAGCAATAAATTTGAATCAACCCCAATCGCTCCAGCCGCAGCTATCGGACCAGGAGTTGGAGGGATAAAAACATGCGAAGCATACAAGCCAGCACTTAGGGCAACAGCCATACCCACTGGGCTTGCTCCGATCTTTTTACGAAGTGCACGGCGGATAGGATCAAGCACAACAAAGCCACTATCGCAAAAAACTGGGATACCTACGATCCAACCCATTATCAACATTGCAAGTTCTGGACGCTTTGAGCCTACAACATTTACAACCATGTCAGCCAGCTTTAAAGCCGCACCAGTCTTTTCAAGCACCATTCCTATGAGCGCTCCAAAGATGATAACGATGCCGATACTTTTAAATATGCCACTAAAGCCATCGCCTATGATAGCTGGAATTTTGCTAACATTTACTCCAGCCACTAACGCAAGTGCTAGTGATGTAAGCATTAATGCCAAAAATGGATGGACATTTAACTTTGATATCATCCAAATCATCAAAGCAATAGCTATGACAAATACTACAATAAGCCCGATACCCGTCATGAATTCTCCTTTATAAAAATTTCATCAATAGTAGCGTATTTTTTATATAAAATCTATAAAAATTTTTAGTTTTATTGTTTTATTTTTATGTTATGCAAATTTTATAGAATTTAAGGGGTAAAATGATTATAGTATTTAAAGCTTTGCAAAATAATAGATTTTGTGCTAAAAACTAGGGTTTTTGACAAAATATATCAGATATGGCTAAAATTTTTAGCATAAAATAACTGAAATTTTACCAGTTTTTTGATGTTTTACTTCTACATTTTATCTTTAAGATATATATGGGTTTTTAGAACTTTTTATTTTTGGATAAGGTTTTAATACTTTGTTTTTTCAAATAAAATACTTAATGATGAAATTTAAAATAGTATACTAATAGAATTTTTGATATTTTTGTTTTATCTTAAAAATTATAAGATTGCCTAGCCTAGTAAAGTAGTGCAATATTTTTTATATTTTAAATAAACAATATTGCGGTAAATAATGAAAAAACATTTTTCAAAACTTTGTTATAAAAAGCAATAAATTCGAATGAAATTTTTAAAGCAAGTGGCCGGGAGATAGGGATTCGAACCCCAGGAGGCTTTCACACCTCAACGGTTTTCAAGACCGCCGCTTTCGACCGCTCAGCCATCTCCCGCGAAAAGAACTTGTGAATTATAGCAGATTTAGCTTAAAATTTGCTATAACTACTCAGTTTTTTCCTTTACATAAGTAGCGCCGTCATTAACTTTATCTTTTGTCCACTCTTTTGCATTATGAGTATCTTCTTTAACACCATGCCAAGTATTTGAACAACCGACAAAAAACATAGCTGCGACCAACAAAGATAAAAACTTCATAGCTCACTCCTGTTATAAATTTGGAGGCGACACCCGGATTCGAACCGGGGGTAAAAGCTTTGCAGGCTTCTGCCTTACCACTTGGCCATGTCGCCAGTTACAAAGTGGTGCCCAGGACCGGACTTGAACCGGTACGGAAAAAAAATCCGAGGGATTTTAAGTCCCTTGTGTCTACCATTCCACCACCTGGGCTAGTTAAAAACTGGAGCGGGAAACGAGATTCGAACTCGCGACCCCAACCTTGGCAAGGTTGTGCTCTACCCCTGAGCTATTCCCGCATTAAAAAGTGCAATTCTAACCAAAATTTGCTTAAAATTTTATTTTATTTTGATAAATTTTAATAAAATTTCAAATTTTTATAAGCCTTTTTGATGTAAAATGTAACTTCATTTTTTGGGGTTATAGCTCAGCTGGGAGAGCGCTTGAATGGCATTCAAGAGGTCGGCGGTTCGATCCCGCTTAACTCCACCATTGTATCTTTTCTAAAATTTATTTCACTGCTTTTTTACAACAAACAATTAGCCTAATTTATCAAAAAGAACAACAGAAAATGGTAGGTGTATTTTCTTGTTTACAATAAGCTGACTATACATCAAACCCTAAAATAAACGCTATATAAAACAACAAAGCGTGTCAAACACGCTTTGTTTTAATGTTTTGCCTTTTTTCTAGCGTAAATGTTAATAATTTCAACAATTAGCGAAAATGCCATAGCAAAGTAGATATAGCCTTTTGGCACATGAAGCCCTAAGCCTTCGCCAACTAGCGAGAAGCCAATAAGTATCAAAAACGCAAGAGCTAAAATTTTAATGGTTGGATTATTATCAACAAAGTGTGAGATGGATTTTGAAGCTACCATCATAACACCAACTGCTATTATAACGGCAAGTATCATGATCTCTATATGATCTGCCATACCAACTGCGGTAATAACGCTATCAAGCGAAAATACAATGTCAAGAATGGCGATTTGAGTGATCACCATAGCAAAGCTAGCATATGTTTTTCCATCTTTATGCTCATGCTCTTCACCACCAACACTAGAGTGGATTTCGGTTGTTGATTTGGCTATCAAGAACAATCCACCAAGTATCAAGACCAGATCACGCCCAGTTATCTCAAAACCAAACACGCTAAATAAAGGCGTTGTAAGCTTCATGATCCAAAATAGCGAAAGTAGCAACAACACCCTTGTAGCCATTGCAAATCCAAGGCCTAAAATTCTACCCTTATCGCGTTGATGCTCAGGTAGTTTTGCTACTAAAATAGCTATAAAGATTATGTTGTCAATGCCAAGCACTATCTCAAGTGCAGTCAAAGTAACAAGCGACAGCCAAGCCTCTGGCGAACTCATCCAAGCTAGGAATTCCATCATTTTCCTTTAAAAAAATTTTCGTAAGTATAGCAGAAATTTTAAATTTTTGGGTTATAAAAATTTAAAAGAGTCCTAAGACTCTTTTGTAGGGTTAAATAGGCATTACGCGAATTTTTTTGCTAAGCTTTTCTTGTAAGACATTTTCTATCGCATAAAGTGTCCCACCAGCTCCGCTTGCACAGCCAGAGCAAGCACCAAGATAACGAATATATATGTCTATATTTTCATCGCCAGCTTTTTGTATATCAATAACCTCCATATCACCTCCATCCATCATAAGCATAGGGCGAATTTCAGCATCAAGCGTACTTTCAACAGCTTTTAGCTGTCCAACAACACTTAGCTCTTCAAATTTTATCTCATCACCAAGAGCTTTTGCGTTTGCCTGCTTTTTAAGGCGCTCTTGCTCCATTTCAGATCTAGTTTCAGCTAATATATCAACCAAATAATACTCCCTGTCCTCGTGTCCACCAGGTTTCACGCAAGACTTACAAAATGCACCAGCTTTTGTGAATTGCGTTATCTCTTCAACGGTATGAAGATCATTTAGCCTTATAACTTCTTTTATCGTTCCAAGACTTACGCGTGCACACTCGCAAACTATTATCTCATCTTCAAAATGATCAGGATCCACACCTTTATAGCTTGCAGCTGCGGCTTTTATAACATCGTATGCCATAACCGAACAGTGCATTTTTTGTGGTGGTACAGCAGGTGTTTCAGGTGTATCTCGCATGGCCTTTTCAACATCTATATTTGTTATCTTAACCGCCTCATCAACTGTTTTTCCTATACAAAGCATAGCCATCGTATCAGAGCTTGCTATGGCTGTACCGCAGCCAAAGCTCTTAAATTTTGCGTCGATTATCGTATCTGTTTTTTCATCAACAAGCCAGTAAAGCCTAACAGCATCGCCACAGCTTTCAGCCCCAAAGTCAGCCACTATTAGCTTTGCACCACGCTCCTTTGCCTCATCTTCTGTTATCTCTCCCATATATTTTGGGTTGTTCATCCTATCTTGAACGGTTTGAGAATACTCATCCCAGATAGAACCTCCGATTAAACTATTTTTTGCCATTTTTTCCTCTTTTCATCGTGCTTTTATTTAAATTTACTAAAGTCTAATAATACTATAAACCACTCACATGCCCTTTTGGCGTGTAGGCAAAGGTACTTGATATAGACCGCAGTCTAAGAACCGCCTTTTTTATAACCTCTATCGCATAGTCTATCTCATCTTCTGTGTTAAAACGAGATAGCGATAACCGAAGTGCAGTGTGTGCAAGATCGCTATCGGCGCCTATAGCTTCCATTATAGGGTTACTCTCAAGTGCTTCAGAAGCACATGCCGAGCCGGTTGAAGCAGCCACGCCAGCTTGATTTAGATCCCAAAGCATTGCTTCACCTTCAACCCCTTTTACTGAGACTAATATCGTATTTGGAACTCTGTTTTGCCTATCGCCCACTACGCTAATATCAGGAAGCTCTAAAAGTGCATCCTCTAGTTTATCCCGCAGCCTTCTAACATGACAGTTTTCAAATGTTATAAATTTTGTCGCAAGCTCAAGTGCTTGACCCATACCAACAATGCCGGCAACATCAAGCGTACCGCTTCTTCTTCCACCCATGTGTTCGCCGCCATGAAGTAAGCTACTTAGTTTTTGACTATCTTTTATGTAAAGCCCGCCAACACCTTTTGGTCCGTGAAATTTATGTGCCGAAAAGCTCATAAAGTCAACATCAAGATCTCTTACATTTACAGGAATTTTGCCAACCGCCTGAACTGCGTCAGTATGAAAAAGTGCTCCGTATTCATGAGCTATGCTTGCAAGCTCTTTGATGGGAAATATCATGCCTGTTTCGTTGTTTGCAAACATTATAGAAACCAATGCCACATCATCACTCATAGCCTCTTTTAGCTGCTCCGGAGTAACTAGTCCTTGCTCATTTACATCAAGCACAGTTAGCTCAACTCCAAAATCTTTTAAAAATTCACAAGTCGCGCGTATTGCTGGATGTTCAACAGCTGTTGTTATGACACGCTTTTTCTCTCCGTTAGCTATTTTGTCAAAATAAACACCTTTAATGACCCAGTTATTACTTTCCGTCGCACAAGAAGTTACTATAATATCATCATTATCTTTTGCGTTTATTCCAGCATAAAGTTGGTCAAGCGCCTTACGAAGTGCTGGATGAGTTTCTGAGCCAAATTTATGTAGTGAGTTTGGGTTGCCGTATTTTTCACAGTAAAACGGCTTCATAGCTTCAAAAACATCTGGATCAACCATCGTAGTAGCGTTATTATCTAAATATACTCTCAAAATTTTACCTTTAATTAGGATAGAAATTATCCTTTTTATCTTTTTTGCAATATTATAGCAAAATTCATAAATTTATGTTTAAAATTTTTGTCTAATTTTTTCAATATTGAATAAATTTTGATACTATTATATATTGAAATTCTTTATCAATTTATCGAATATGCCGAACATTACCCAACTTTAGGTATCAAAGAGAAAATAAGTCTTAATAATTAATCAATTTTTTTAAGATTATAAAATTTTAAAGTTTTTCTAGTCCTTATGAAAGGACTAGAAATTTATACATAACCTTGATCTATCATCGCATCAGCCACTTTTCTAAAGCCAGCGATATTTGAACCAAGCACCAAGTTGCCAGTATCGCCAAATTCTTTACTTGTTTCATAAGATGTCTCAAAAATATGATTCATAATGCCATGAAGTCGAGCATCAACCTCTTCAAAACTCCATTTAGACATCGCTGCATTTTGCATCATCTCAAGACCAGAAGTTGCCACGCCACCAGCGTTTGCTGCCTTTGCTGGAGCAAAACAAAAGTCTTTTTGCGATAGCATAAAATTTATGGTATCAAGGGTACTTGGCATATTCGCACCCTCTGCTAAAAAGCGACATCCATTTGCATAAAGCACTTTTATGTCTGCAAGATGAACCTCATTTTGCGTAGCACAAGGAAACGCCCCATCACAAGGGACATCCCAGACGCCATTTCTACCTGGTGCATATTCGTTTATACTTACAAATTTTGCACTTGGCTTTAGTTTTACATATTCGCTAATTCTAGCGCGTTTAACCTCTTTTAGCTCTTTTAAAATTTTAACATCAATGCCCTGCTCATCGTATATATACCCACTTGAATCAGATGCAGTTATAGGTAAAGCGCCAAATTCATATAGTTTTTCAATAGTATAGATAGCAACATTGCCGCTACCGCTGATGGAGCACTTTTTGCCCTCCAAAGAATTTCCAGCCTTTTTTAGCATATTTTGTGTGAAATAAACAAGACCATATCCAGTAGCTTCAGTCCTTGCAAGGCTTCCGCCCCAGCCAAGCCCCTTGCCAGTTATAACACCATCAAAGCGGTTTGTCAGCTTTTTGTATTGTCCAAACATATAGCCAATCTCTCTTGCTCCAACCCCTATATCGCCGGCTGGAACATCTGTGGTATGTGCGATATGACGGAAAAGCTCGCTCATGAAAGACTGGCAAAAGCGCATTATCTCATTATCACTTTTACCTTTTGGGTCAAAGTCAGCGCCACCTTTTGCTCCACCCATCGCAACGCTAGTAAGCGAGTTTTTGAAAATTTGCTCAAATCCAAGAAATTTTAAAACTCCAACATTTACGCTCGGGTGAAATCTTATGCCGCCTTTATATGGCCCTATAGCTGAGTTAAACTGAATTCTCCAGCCATTATGTACTCGTGGATTACCCTCATCATCAATGTGTGTTATGCGGAAGTGAAAGGCTCGCTCAGGTATAGTCACGCGCTCTAAAATAGCATGTTTTTTATACTTTGGCTCTCTTGCGATTAATGGCTCAAGGCTATAAAGAACCTCCGTTACTGCCTGTATAAATATATCTTGACCTGGGTTTGCAAACTTTAAATTTTCAAGTATTGTGTTTACATATTGAGTTTGGCTCACCTTATACTCCTTTTTCTAAAATGTATAAGGATTTTATCGTGCTATTAATTTTTTTATGCTTAAAGTTAGTTTTATATTTTATTTTTAGGCTCTTTATGTTTCAAGTAGTAACACATGTAAAATTTTACTTAAAATTTCATAAAATTTTTTATATACTTTTATATAATCTCCTATTTTAGCGATATTAGATAGTTAAAGTTATCTTATTTTAAGTAGTTTTCGGTGTGAAATTTTATACATTTTTGATGATTTTCCTTCAAAAAGCTGCTTATCGACTATAATATCAACAACACTTTTTGCCCAATTTTCATCAAATTTTAAGCCATGAAGGTTTGCAGAAGTTGAGTAAAGCCAGTCAAATTGTAAGAGAAATTTTTCATGCTCACAATTTTTTACAACACGAATAGCCCTTTTATTTGGATATAAAAAGGTAGTTTTTTTGGCTTTTCGCACAAAATTTTTATAACGATTTGGCACACGAACTAGTTTGTTTAACTCACTAAATTTTGCAGTCGCTATAAGGCATGGTTTATCTACCAGACGAGCTTTTATAGCGTTTATCTTTCTTAAATCTTTGCTTAAAAACCCAGCCGTTGTATCAGTTTGCGCTAGATATATCATCTAATGCCCCTTCTTTTTCTTGATAACAAAAATACACACACCATAATCATTGCAAAACCGATAAAATCAAACATCTCAAAGCGTGTATCCAGCCAAAAATAGGCAAAAAATGCAGAGCTTACAGGCTCAATGCAAGCTATCAAACTAGCCTTACTGGCACCTATACTCTCAACGCCCATCATATAAAAGCTAAATGCACATATCGTACCTATCATAATCACACTAGCAAAGGCAAGAAATTGGGATAAATTTTGCACCCCATCAAGCGTCCAAACACGGGTTAAACCTGCTAGTACGCATCCACCTATCACCATCGCCCAGCCAAGATTTAACGCAAGTGGAAATTTTGCATTTAGTTTTTTTGGAATAAGCGAGTATACACAAACTCCTACTGCGCTTAAAAGAGCCCAAAAAAGTGCTCTGGGACTTATAGCAAGTGAGCTAAAATCGCCATGTGTTGCCAGCAAAAATACACCACCCAAAGCAAAAAATAGTGCTAAAATTTCCATATTTTGTGGTGCTCGTCGCTCACTAAAACAAATCCAAGCTAAAATAAGTGCAGGCGCACTATACTGAATGGCTGTTGAGATAGTGGCATTTGAAAGTTCAATACTATAAAAATAGCTATAATGCGTCATCATAAGCCCGAAAATACCGTAGGTTATAAGCGTAGGCAGTAGTGATTTTTCACGAAGTGGCGCGGTAAAGCTCTTAAAATTTTTAGTAGCATAAAATGCAAGAAGCATAACTCCAGCAAGAAGCAACCGATATGGCACAAGCCATTTTGCACTAACTCCTTGCTCAAACAAATACTGCCCACAAACACCACTAAAACCCCAGCAAATTCCACCCAAAAGTGTTATAAGGACGCCAAAAGTGTGAGTATTTGTTTGCATTAAGCTTTTCATCTGCGTATTGTAGCAATTTTTTGCCTAAAATAGGGCAAATTTAGTTATAATAAATCAAATTTAAAGGACAAAAATGAACGAACTAGAGTTTAGCATAGCCTGTCCTAGCGACGCCAGCAAGCTTTTAGAAATCTATGCGCCATACATAACTGACACAGCTATAACATTTGAGTATGAAGTACCAAGCGTGCCAGAATTCTCACAAAGGATCGAAAAAATTTTGACCAGCTATCCTTTTATAGTCGCTAAGCGCGATAACAAATTTATAGGATATGCTTATGCGAGTGCCTTTAAAGAGCGTGCAGCGTATGACTGGGCTGTGGAAGTATCTGTATATGTGGCACAAAATGAGCATGGTCGTGGCGTTGGAAAGGCACTTTATGCAAAGCTTGAAGACATTTTAAAAGTAATGGGTGTACTAAATTTAAATGCTTGTATCAGCGTATCAAGCCAAAACGATGAGTTCTTAGATGATACTAGTGTGCGCTTTCATGAACATTTAGGCTACGAACTTGTGGGCGAATTTAAACAGTGTGGGTTTAAATTTGGACGCTGGTATAATATGATATGGATGCAAAAAATGATAGGCGAACACACTAGTAAGCCTACAAAAGTACGCAAATTTAGTGAGCTTGAAGATAAACTTTAACCAAGCTAAAAAGCTAGTCAAAAACCTCCAAGCACTTTTTCTAACTTTATGATTAGAGTTTTTGTGTTACTTATGGCGGCAAAATGCCGCCAAATCTAAATCCTATATGCCTTTACTTAGATACTCTTGTAAGCTTTTTACATCATATGCTCTACCGTTTTGTAGCGATTTTATCGAGCTTACAGCCACAAGTGCGGCTCTTATAGTCGTAAAATATGGCAACTTAAACCGCATGATATTTTGGCGAATTTTCTTGCCATCTTCATAGCTTGACTTGCTATCGCTTGTATTTATAACCATAGCTATATCACCGTTTTTAAGCTTATCTTCGATATTTGGACGGCTCTCGCTTATCTTATAAACAAACTCAGCTATTATGCCATTTTCATTTAAAATTTTATGCGTTCCGCCAGTTGCAATGATCTTAAATCCAAGAGATATAAGATCTTTTGCGATAGCTGGTGCGTAGCGTTTATCGGCATCAGCAAGAGTTAAAAAGACATTTCCGCTAGTTGGCAAGATGTTTGACGCGGCTAGCTGACTTTTAGCAAACGCACTATCAAAATTCTCACTCACACCCATAACCTCGCCCGTGCTTTTCATCTCTGGACCCAAAATCAAATCCGCCCCGCTTAGTTTATTAAACGGAAATACCGCCTCTTTTACGCAGTAATGCGGCTGCTTTCTAGGTAACAAAACCCCGTTTATCTCATCTAAAATGTTATATTTATCATAAAATTTCAAAGCCTCGCGTAAATTTCCTTGCCACATCACGCGAGTAGCGACCTTTGCGATAGGCATGCCAGTAGCCTTGCTGACAAATGGCACGGTACGGCTTGCACGCGGATTTACCTCAATCATATAAAGCTCGTTTTCATAGATAGCAAACTGGATATTCATAAGCCCCACAACGCCTAAATTTAAAGCTATATCGCGAGTTTGAGCTCTTACTTTTGCTATCATCTCATCACTCAAACTCATCGGCGGAAGCATACAAGCACTATCGCCTGAGTGTATGCCAGCCTCTTCGATATGCTCCATAATCCCAGCCACATAAACATCTTTGCCATCACTCACCGCATCGACATCAAGCTCGGTGGCATCTTGCAAAAATTTATCCAAAAGCACAGGCGAGTTGTTGCTCACATTTACCGCCTCACTCATGTATTCACGAAGCTCAGCCTCGCTATGCACGCGTCTCATCGCACGACCGCCAAGCACATAACTAGGTCGCACAAGAACAGGATAACCGATAGCCGCCGCCTTTTTCACAGCCTCCTCTTCGCTTGTAGCTGTATCATTTTTAGGCTGTAAAACTCCTATCTTATCGATAAACTCGCTAAATTTCTTTCTATCTTCGGCGACATCGATAGTTCTTGCGGTAGTTCCTATAATCTTAGCACCCCAAATGCTTAGGCGTTTGGCAAATTTCAGTGGAGTTTGACCGCCAAAATGCACTATCACGCCATCTGGATTTTCACGCTCGATAACGCTTTTTAAATGCTCAAAATCAATCGGCTCAAAATAAAGCACATCGCTAGTATCATAATCAGTTGAAACCGTCTCTGGGTTGCAGTTATACATTATCGTTTTTACGCCCATATCACGGAGTGCGAAGCTAGCATGCACACAACAATAATCAAACTCTATACCCTGCCCCACCCTGTTTGGACCACCACCGATAATCATAACCTTCTTACTCTCATCACTCAATGCTGTTTGAGGGGGAAATTTAGTGATATTTGTAGTTGAGTAAAGATATGGGGTAAGTGCCTTAAACTCGCCACCACAAGTATCTACTTCGTTATATTCAAGTGTTATGCCAAGCTTAACTCTTGCATAATAAATATCATTTTGACTAAGCTCTAAGTTATCTTTTTCATTTATCAAAACAGCTATCATCTTATCAGAAAAGCCCATAGTTTTGGCTGTTCTAAGCAAATCTTCATCGTTTAAAATATCCATATCAATACATTTTTCAAACTCAACAATCTCAGAAATTTGATGTAAAAACCATGGATCTATCTTTGAAAACTCATAAACCTCATCAACACTTAACCCCATGCGAAATGCTTCGGCAACCATGAGAATTCGCCTTTCATTTGCATTTCTAAGACCAAAAACTATCTCTTCTTTGCTTAAATTTAACCTATTAAATCCAGCCAAATCACGCTCTAAACTACAAAGTGCCTTTTGAACACTCTCTTTAAATGTCCTGCCTATCGCCATAACCTCGCCCACAGACTTCATCGCCGTTCCTAGATATGGACTTGAGCCAGGGAATTTCTCAAAGGTAAAGCGTGGGATTTTAGTAACTATATAATCAATCACTGGCTCAAAACTAGCCGCCGTGCCCGTGATGTCGTTTTTGATCTCATCAAGGCTAAATCCAACAGCAAGAAGTGTAGCTACCTTTGCTATCGGATAGCCTGTGGCTTTGCTCGCTAGGGCAGATGAGCGAGAGACTCTTGGATTCATCTCGATAACTATCATGCGACCAGTTTTTGGGTGGATAGCAAACTGAACATTGCTTCCGCCAGTATCAACGCCTATCTCACGAAGTATCGCTAAGCTCGCATCTCGCATGACTTGATACTCTTTATCTGTTAGCGTTAGGGCTGGAGCTACCGTGATACTATCACCCGTATGCACCCCCATAGGATCGAAATTTTCGATAGAGCAAACGATTATACAGTTGTCATTTTTATCTCGTATGACCTCCATCTCATACTCTTTCCAGCCAAGCAAGCTCTCTTCGATAAGAATTTCATTTATCGGGCTAGCACTCAATCCAAGCTCAGCAAGCTCACGAAACTCATCTATATTATAAGCCACACCACTACCTGCACCGCCAAGAGTAAAACTAGCCCTAATCATCAGCGGAAAGCCTATCTCAGTAGCCGCTTTCATCGCTTCATCAAAACTATGTGCGTAAGATGACTTTGGCAAGTCCATACCTATCTTTTTCATAAGCTCTTTAAAAATCTGTCTATCTTCGCCCTTTTTTATCGCCTCTGGATTTGCCCCAAGAAATTTCACATCTCCAAGAGCTCCATCCTCATAAAGCTGCATAGCGACATTTAGCGCCACCTGTCCGCCCATAGTAGGCAAGATGGCATCGATTTTTTCTTTTTCGATGATGCGTTTTATGCTCTCTTTGCTTATAGGCTCTATGTATGTCGCATCGGCAAAATCAGGATCAGTCATGATAGTAGCTGGGTTTGAGTTTATCAGCACAACACGATATCCTAGCTCTTTTAGGGTTTTAGTCGCTTGCGTGCCTGAGTAGTCAAACTCGCATGCCTGACCGATAACGATAGGTCCTGAGCCGATTAGCAAAATGGTTTTGATGTCCGTTCTTTTTGGCATTATTTATCCTTTGTCACTACATATAAAAAATTTGGCGTCATAGCCTTCATGTATGGCTCTACCACAGCACTGTAATACGAGCTCTCCTCAATCACTTCCGTTACCTTTCCTACTGGCACACCGCTAAAAAATATGCCATCAAGACCACTTGTAAAAACCTCATCGCCGATATTTACACTAAGCCATTGTGGGATAAATTTTATAACAACGCCATTTTTTGTGCCGTGTGCCATACCGGGAATTTGCTTATCTCCTATAAACACAGCAAATATACTCTTTGGATCATTTTGTAAAAGTGCAAGCGGTTTACCCTCTTTTTGAACAAGCACGCCAGCACTGTTTCCTTGATATATCAGTCCGTAAATTTTACTCTCGTTAAAGTCGCTAAATCCACCAACATAAAATTTGCTATAATCGCCCATATTCGCATAGCTTAACGCACGCACGAGCTTAACACGAGGGTCATACTCGGTAGCGTTTTTATCTTTTAAGACGGTATTTAACTCATTTGCAAATGTCGCTAGAAGCGTCGCTGAGCGCTCAAGCTCTGCATTTTGCTGTTTTAGCTTTTCTATCTGAGAAGCCTGTGAAAAGTGCTTACCAACGCTATCTTTTACAGACTGGGCGAAATTTAGATAAAGGCTAACGACTGAGTTGCTAAGATCAGTCGTAACTCTTGAAATTTCAGAGCCTTTATAGATAGATAGAGCTATTAGCCCTACAACGAAGATAAAAAGTAAAATTTTAGTCTTCATTGCTTAATTGTTGAAGCAGTCCTATCTCTTCTAGTGCCTTTCCAGTGCCTCTTGCAACAGCCAAAAGTGGTTCATCGGCTACACTTACTGGAAGTTTTACAATGTCTGAAAGATATTTATCTAGTCCTCTTATAAGCGCGCCACCACCAGTTAGAACAACACCATTTTCAACGATGTCTCCAGCAAGATCAGGCGGCATCATCTCAAGAACGGTCTTTAAAGCGTCCGCCATCTCTTTTAATGGCTCTCTCATCGCCTCTCTTACATCTTCACTTGTTAGCTCAATACGACTTAAAAGACCTGTCATTTGATCACGCCCTTTAACTACGATATTTAGCTCTTTTTCAAGCGGAACAGCAGAGCCAACTGAAATTTTTATCTCTTCGCCTGTTCGCTCTCCAACCAGCAAATTATACTTCTCTTTTATATAATTTACTATGCTAGCATCTATCTTATCGCCTGCTGTGCGGATAGACTTGCTAATAACAAGACCACCAAGAGAGATGACGCCTATCTCTGTTGTTCCGCCGCCAATATCCACAACAAGCGATCCTTGTGGCTCACGCACTGGCAAGTCAGCTCCTATCGCTGCTGCCATTGGCTCTTCTATAAGAAAAACCTCTCTAGCGCCAGCACTTAAAGCACTCTCTCTAACCGCTTTTCGCTCAACTTGCGTAAGACCATAAGGCACTGAGATGATTATACGAGGGCGTAAAAAGCTCTTTCTACGGTGAGTTTTTTCGATAAAGTAGCGTATCATCTTTTCAGTCATATCAAAGTCAGCTATAACGCCGTCGCGCATAGGTCGGATAGCCTCTATATCACCTGGAGTTTTGCCGACCATCTCCTTTGCAGCCTGTCCTACGGCTAGAATTTTTTGTTTACCATATTTTTCACGCTGAACAGCAACGACGCTTGGTTCGTTTATAATAATACCCTTATCTTTTACCAACACAAGCGTATTTGCCGTGCCTAAGTCGATACCCATATCGCTTGAGAAAAAACCAATAAGTTGATCAAATAACATCTTTTTCCTTTAAATTTTACTGCTTTACATAAACTGGCTTTGCGCCCTTTTTAACAACATCATCATTTATGACAACCTCATATCCGCTAAGCTCTGGAAGCTCATACATAGTCTCTAGCATGACATTTTCAATGATAGACCTAAGACCTCTTGCTCCAGTTTTGCGCTCTATCGCCTGCTCAGCTATCGCCTCAAGTGCCTGTATATCAAATTTTAAGCTTACATTATCAATAGCAAATAGTTTTTGATACTGTTTTACGATAGCATTTTTGGGCTCGGTAAGAATTTTTATCATGTCATCTTTGTCAAGCTCTCTTAAAGTAGCCACAACATGAAGTCTGCCAATAAGCTCAGGGATAATGCCAAAATGAACCAAGTCAGTGCTTTCTAGCAGTCCTAAAAGCTCATCTTTTTCTTGCTTTGAGCGTTTATCTTGCGTAAATCCAAGAACATTTTTACCAACTCTACGCTCAATAATTTCCTTAAGCCCATCAAATGCACCGCCACAAACAAATAAAATATTTTGCGTATTTATCTGTATAAATTCTTGATTAGGATGTTTTCTGCCGCCCTTTGGAGGGATATTTACAAGACTTCCTTCGATTATTTTTAGAAGTGCTTGCTGAACACCTTCTCCTGATACATCGCGAGTTATCGAGCGGTTTTCACTCATTCTAGCTATCTTGTCTATCTCATCGACAAAAACTATCCCCTGCTCAGCTCTTTTTACATCGCCATCTGCCGCCTGAAGTAAGCGAGTCAAGATATTTTCAACATCTTCGCCAACATATCCCGCCTCTGTTAGGCTTGTGGCGTCGCAAATAGCGATAGGAACATCTAAAAATTTAGCCAAAGTCTGAGCCATCAGCGTTTTTCCACTACCAGTTGGACCAACAAGGAGTATATTTGACTTTGAAATTTCTGTATCATCCTCTATATCTGTTTGTTTAAAAATTCTCTTATAATGGTTATAAACACCGACGCTAAAGACCTTTTTAGCATGCTCTTGTCCGATAACATAACTATCTAAAACAGCCTTTAAATCCTTTGGCGTAATATTTTGAAAGTCAGCTCTTGCAGGCTCATCATCGCCTTCGCCCTTAAAAAGGTTATACGCCGCACTTGCACACTCTTCGCATATAAATGCACTATCATCTTCATTGTGTAAAAGTTTTTCTTCATTTGTCTCAAATTTCCCACAAAAACTACATCTATTTACCATTATTCGCGTCCTTTTGCAAGTGGGATACCTCGAGCGGTGTGAAGTATAAACTCACACATTTTTCGTACATTTACGCTACTTGTTTTTGCGATAAGCTCATTGGCTTGCTCTTTTATGGCTATTCCGTGATTAAATAAAAATTTATAAGCACTCACAAGCTCTTCAACCTCAGCCTTATCAAACCTTCTGCGAATGCCAACTAAATTTAAGCTCCTGATATAGGCTCTGTTACCCTCAGCCAAACAAAACGGCACGACATCTTGGCTAAGCGCACTAGCGCCAGCTATCATGCAGCTTTCGCCGATTTTGACAAACTGATGCACAGGGGTAAGTCCGCCCACAACAGCATAGTCGCCCATTTCGACATGCCCTGCTAGAGTGGCGTTGTTTGCTAGGATGACATTGTTACCGATAATGCAGTCATGAGCGATGTGGCAGTATGCCATGATAAAGGCGTTATCGCCGATACGAGTTATACCATCGCCCTTGTGTGTGCCTGAGTTTATCGTGCAAAACTCACGAATGGTTGCATTTTTGCCGATTATAACACCTGTGTTTTCTTCATCGCGGTAGCTGATGTCTTGCGGTATGTCGCCTACTATCGCATAGCTATAAATTTTACCACCATCGCCAATGCTAGTCTTGCCTAAAATTCTTGCCCCTTGCTTTATCGTGACATTTTCGCCAAGCACCACGTCACGGCTAACAAACGCGTAAGCCTCGATATTGGCACCTTCTCCGATTATAGCACCGTCTTCCACGACGGCAGTTGGGTGGATATTTTTCATGATTTTGCCTTATTTATCAACGATCATCGCTTTTAGCTCTGCCTCGGCGCAAAGCACATCATCAACATAAACTTTGCCCTCAAGCACCCAAATGTTGCCCTTGTGTTTTAATACGCTTAGTCTATACTCTAGTCTGTCGCCTGGGCGCACTGGGTGGCGAAATTTCGCTCCATCGATACTCATAAAATACACGACCTTGTTTTCAATGCCTGCTTGATGCTCATCACTCATAGACTTAAACGCAAGCACTCCGCCAGCTTGCGCCATACCCTCTATGATCATCACGCCAGGATATATCGGATGACCTGGGAAGTGCCCTTGAAATATCGGCTCGCCTATCGTTACATTTTTGTAAGCAACGATACTTTGTGCTGGTGTTATAGCCGTAACTCTGTCAATAAGTAAAAATGGAAATCTATGCGGAAGGATCTTTTGAATTTCAACTACATCTATCAAATTTCAACCTTTATGTAAAATTTTGCTAGATTTTATCTAAATTTTACTAAGAAAAAGATTATTTTAAAGGTTGTCATATTATTATTTTATAAAAATTCTAAGGATTTGTATGAGAAATTTAGATGGTAAAAAGGTTGATTTTAATGAATTTATAAAGGATAAAAATGCTGTGATCATTTTCTTGCCCAAAATAGGAAAAAGTGCGGAGTTTTTGCCCAAAGAACTTCTTGGTATGAGCGGACTTACAGGCTGCTCTGGGCAATGTAAAATTTATCAAAATGAGCTTGAAAAATTTAAGCAAAAAGGATATGAAATTTATGCCATTAGCTCGCTTAATGTCTCTGACATGAGCGAGTTTAAGAGATTGCTTGGCGTAAGTTTTGAGTTTTTTAGTGATGAAGAATTTGAACTTGAAAATTTACTTAATCTAAAAACAATAAATACGAGTGATGGCAAGAAATTTTACCATCGTCAAACGCTTATTTTTAAAGACGGCAAGCTGGCAAAACGACTAGAATTTATAGCCAAGCCAAACGAAGATGCTAATAGTGTTTTAAAGCTTTTAATAGATAAATTTAATAAGAGATCTAAAATATGAAAGCAAGTTTAATTATACCGACATACAAAGACCCTGTCGCCCTAAGGCTTATTTTGGATGCTTTACAAAAACAAACATATAAAAATTTTGAAGTGATAGTGGCTGAAGACTGCCAAGATATACAAACTTTAAAAATGTTGCAAACATACAAAGCAAATTTTAATATCAAACACTATAGCCATGAGGATATTAAAAATCACAAACCAAAAGCTGTAAATAATGCCATTTTAATGAGTGATGGCGAATACTTGATCTTTATAGATGGTGACACTATTCCATTTAGAACTTTTATAGAATTTCATATCCTCCTAGCAAAGCCAGGAACGGTATTGTGCGGAAGACGAGTAAATTTAGATGCTGATATATCTAGTAAAATTAGAAATAGCAAGCTACTTTCTAGTGAGCTAGAAGAAAATTACATTAAAATGTACCAATTGCTAAAACGCTCCGGCACAAGGCATTTCGAACAAGGACTAAGCTTTCATCCAGGCTCGTTTATCTATAAGATTATCTCACTTTTTGGTAAAAATTTAAATATCGTAGCATCAAATTTTTCGTGTTTTAAACACGATATTCTCAAAGTAAATGGCATAGATGAAGCATTACCATTTGCACCTGGCAGAGATGATACTGACTTGCAGTGGCGACTGGAATATATCGGTATAAAAATGCGCTCTTGCAAATACTGTGCAAACTTATTTCACCTAGATCATAGCAGAAACGAAAGAGAGCACGAGTATAAGGCAAATATGGTCTTAATCAAAGAAAAACAAAACAAAGGTGAGTTCTGGGCAAAAGATGGCGTTATAAAATCAAGCTAAGAATTTACTTGAGCCAAAAGCCCTTGTATCTCTTCAAGACTAAATTTATCCTCTGAGTTTTGACGCAAAAAGTCATACATATAGTCCTTTTTTGAGATAGCGTTATCAAGCTCTTTGTCGTTGCCACGCTGATATGCCCCTATACGAAGCAAAATTTCATTTTCTTTTAAAAGCGAATAAAGCCGCTTAAATTTCATAGCATCAGCCTTGTGAGCCTTATTTATGACATCGCCCATAACACGGGATGCGGAATTTTGTATATTAATCGGGGGGTAAATCCCAAAGTCTGTTAATTCGCGACTTAGCACTATGTGCCCATCTAGGATAGAGCGGCTTTGATCGGCGATAGGATCGCTCATGTCATCGCCCTCAACTAGCACCGTAAAAAACGCTGTTATCGAACCCTTGCCCTCTTCCTTGCCAGCACGCTCCATAAGCTGTGGCAAAAGAGTGAGCGAACTTGGCGGATAGCCTTTTGAAGTAGGTGGCTCGCCGAGTGCAAGCCCTATCTCGCGCTGTGCCATGGCAAATCTTGTCACACTATCCATGATAAAAAGCACATCAAGCCCCTGCTCTTTAAAGTACTCAGCAACGCTCATCGCACAAAATGCACCGTATTTACGCATCAACGAGCTATCATCACTAGTGGCTACGATGACAACTGTTCTAGTTAGGTCACCACCTAAATTTTTCTCTATAAACTCAGGCACTTCACGCCCTCTTTCGCCAATGAGCGCGACAACTTTTATAGGAGCTAGCGTATTTTTTACTATCATGCCCATAAGTGTTGACTTACCAACACCAGAGCCAGCAAAAATCCCAAGTTTTTGACCTTTGCCACAAGTAAGAAGCCCGTCTATAGCCTTTATCCCAACACTAAAAGGCTCATTTATAAGCCCCCGTTTCATGGCATCTATGGGTGCGCGCATTATAGGCATAAACTCTATCGTATCTATCGGGCCTTTGCCATCCACTGGACGCATAAAAGGATCTACAACTCGCCCCAGCAAAGCCTCTCCAACCGGGATATTCATACCCTGATCGCTCGCATAGACAAAGTCACCTATCTTAAAACCCTCAACAAAGCCAAATGGGCTTACATAGCTTATAGTATCGCTAACTTGCGTAACCATACCAAGACCATCTTTACTCTTATCTTTAGCGACAATGTTTACTATGTCGCCTATACTTGGGCGAAGCCCCGTGATCTCTATAGTGGTAGCACTTATCTTAACGATAGTACCAAAGATATTTGAGAGCGGTATATGCTCATTTTGTAACTTAGAATTTAGGCGCGCCAAGCTCAAAAGCGATGTTCCTTTGGTGAGTTTATAAGCGAGAAAAATTCTTTTCTTGTTTCTCCATTTTTCATAAATGCTCCACGCAATGCAGATGTAGTTGTAGTTGAGTTTATCTTTTGCACTCCTCTCATTTCAACACACATATGCCTAGCTTCAACAACCACAGCAACACCTTTTGGATGTATAACCTCCTCAAGTGCGGTGGCTATTTGCTCTGTCATTTGCTCTTGTATCTGCAGTCTCCTTGCAAATACATTTACCATGCGTGGTATTTTACTTAGGCCAACAACCTTGCCATTTGGTATATAAGCCACATGAACCCTCCCTATAATAGGCAACAAATGATGCTCGCAAAGGCTGTAAAATTCTATATCCCGCATCACGACCATCTCGTTATTGCTACTTTCAAAAAGCGCATCGCCTAAAATTTCGTTTGGGTCTTGCTCATAACCGCTTGTTAAAAACTTAAACGCCTTAAACACGCGCTCTGGAGTTTTAAGAAGTCCTTCGCGATTAATATCTTCGCCTATAATCGTTAGCATATTTTTGACTGAATTTTCAAAACTTTCTTGCATTTTTTCTCCATATTTTTATCTGCTTATTCTAGTAAAAAACGCCTTTTGAAACTATAAATTTCAAAATTAAGGAAAATTTTGCTATATTTTTACTTAAATTTTTTATAAAAAAGGAAGTAAATGCAAATCACAACCAAAGCAATCGACAGCGTAAATAGCGAAGTTGTCGCAAAAGTAAGCGCGCAAGAACTAAAAGTAGCGCTTGAAAAACTAGCAAAGCAAGCTAGTAAAAATATGAAAATAGATGGCTTTAGAAAGGGACATGTGCCAGCAGCAGTCGTTATGAAACGATATGGTGCAGAGCTTGAAAAAGATGCAGAACAAGAGATATTTAAAGACATTTTAACAAGTGCTCTAAAAGAGCTTAATAAAACAAATGCTGATGTTATAGGCGAGCCGACAGTGGATAAATTTGAGCGCAATGACAACGGTGCAGATGTGACAATGACCATATCATTTAAGCCAGTTGTTGATATTACTGGATATGAGGCTATTATCCCTGATTTTTCAACACCAAGAGTGCTTAAAAAAGATATTGATGAGAAGAAAAATGAAATTTTAAAAATGATGGCTCCGCTTGAAACTGTCGAGAAAAAACGCGCACTTAAAAATGGCGACTTTGCAAAATTTGACTTTGAGGGCTTTGTAGATGGTGTTGCATTTGATGGTGGCAAAGCTGAAGGATATGTCCTTGAAATCGGCTCAGGACAGTTTATACCAGGCTTTGAAGATGGTATGATAGGGCTAAAACCAGGCGAAGAAAAAGATATAGAAGTTACTTTCCCGGCTGAGTATGGAGCACCGAATTTGGCAGGCAAGCCAGCTATTTTTAAAGTAAAATTACATGAAATTCAAGAGCGAAAAATCCCTGAAACTATCGATGAAAATACATTAAAAGCCATCATGCTAAATGAAGAAAAACCAACAGAAGAGCTACTAGAAGAGCGTATAAAAGAGCAAATTCGAAGTGAAAAAATGGCAACATTAATCAACGAAGATCTAAAGCCAAAATTTGCTGAAGCAGTTGTAGAGAAATTTAAATTTGATACACCAAAAAATATAGTCGAGCAAGAGATAGATATGCAGTTTAGAAATGCTTGGGCTGGCTTTAGCGAAGATGAGATGAAGAAATTTAGAGAAGATAGAGATGAGCTTATGAAAAAGCGCGAAGAGTTTCGTAAAGATGCAGAAAATAGCGTTCGTCTAACTTTCATCATCGATGAGCTAGCTCGCGTAAGAGATGTTAAAGTAAATGACCAAGAAGTTATCCAGGCGATATACTTTGAGGCTTACAGAAGCGGTCGTGATCCAAAACAGCACCTTGATATGTACCGCCAACAAGGCATGTTGCCAGCTATTAAGATGTCTATGATTGAGGAAAAATTATTCAACGAGATGTTTAATAAAGAGGAAAAAAAGTCAAACAAAAAAGCTGAAAAAGCCGATGAGAAGGCTGAGTAATGGGATATTATGTTCCTGTTGTAGTTGAGCGCACAAGCAAAGGCGAACGAAGCTATGACATCTACTCACGCCTTTTAAAGGATCGCATTATTATGCTAAGTGGCGAGATTGAGGACGGCATGGCTTCTGCCATTGTCGCCCAGCTACTTTTTTTAGAGGCAGAAGATCCAGATAAAGACATATATCTATACATAAATAGTCCTGGCGGAGTAGTAACAAGCGGCTTTAGCATATACGATACCATGAACTATATAAAGCCTGATGTATGCACGATTTGTATAGGTCAAGCTGCGAGCATGGGGGCATTTCTTCTAAGCTCTGGCGCAAAGGGAAAGCGCTATGCACTCACAAATTCACGCATTATGATACATCAGCCACTAGGTGGCGCTAGAGGTCAGGCAACTGATATAGAGATCCATGCTCGTGAAATTTTGCGCTTAAAAGATGTTTTAAACGCTACATTGGCTAAAAATACTGGTCAAAAACTAGCAAAAATTGTAAAAGACACCGAGCGCGACAACTTTATGAGTGCATCCGAAGCCAAAGACTATGGTCTAATAGATAAAATTTTAGAAAAGAGTTTTAAATAAGGCAATATCGTGGTAAAGATAGATAGTAGTAAAAGGCGTGAAAATGTTCGCATAACAGGCGATAGTCTGCATATAGGGTCACAAAAAGAGCAAGAAAATAATATCTTTGAATTTTCTCAAAGCGTCCTAAATGAGCTAAATCAAAACAACATACCATCTATACCAAGCAACTACTCTATCTACTTTGATAAGTTGCTTGATGAGCGTGGAGATGATTTTAGGCAAAAGCTTGGGAGCGCGCTAGACTTTTATGCAGAAGATAGTGTCTCAATGCAACATGATGGGCAAATTTATATTGAAAAAGAGATAAAGCATAGCTTTGGTCAGATAAAAAGTATGCTTCAAGCCGTGGCTCTTATATATAAAAATTTAGCGCTTATGAAAGGTATTGCCAAAAAACATCTTAGCACACTTCAAAGCAACACGGATATCCTTGCCACACAAAATGTCATAAGCACTTTCAATGAAGATTTACTAAAACTATCTGTTCTTATGGATAAACATGTTGATGTTATTAAAATAAACTATGAAGAGATAGGCAGAATATTTAAAAATATCGAAGAGCAAGCCGTTTATGACTCGGTCTTTGATGTTTATAATAAACGCTTTTTGTTAGGTGCCATGCAAACCGAGATAGACTCTGTTAAACGCTATGGATACAAGTCGTCTTTTATGTTGCTGCGCCCTAGCGTTATGAGCTTTTCTGGTATGCAAAATTTATCTGAAAAAAGCACAATGCTAAAAACTCTAGCCAACACACTACAAAAAACATCAAGACAAAGCGATATCATAGCACACTATGGAGATGGAGTATTTGCTATCATAATGAAGCACACTGACATCTCTGGTGCAAAGCTAGCAAGCAATAGAATTCTAAAACTGCTATCAAATATAAATGTCAAGCAAAATGATCAAGAAATTTCACTAGAAGTACAAATGGTAGCTAACTCTTTAACAAAACAAAAAAGCATGGAAGAGGCACTCTCAGAGGCTATCGATACGCTTGAAAACAACCCAACAGCTAGCGAACCGATAATAATGGAAGCCGAATGATCCTTGAAATTTTAACCTATCCAAACAAAAAGCTATTTACCCGCTCTGCGGAGGTGACGGAATTTAATAGCGAACTACATAACCTACTTGATGATATGTATGAAACAATGCGAAATAGCGAAGGCATAGGACTTGCAGCGATACAAGTAGGTGTAGCAAAACGAATTCTCATTATAAATTTAGTAAATGAAGACGGAGAGCAAAACAAAGCTGACTTACTTGAGATTATAAACCCAGTTTTTGAACTAAAACAAGGAGAGACTACCTTTCAAGAGGGTTGCTTAAGTGTACCTGGCTATTATGAAGATGTAAAGCGTGCCGAGTTTGTAAGAGTGAGGTATCAAGATAGATTTGCAAACAAGCAAGTCATAGAAACAGACGGGCTTTTGGCCATTGCGCTACAACACGAAAATGACCATTTAGACGGGCACCTTTTTATCGAGCGTATCGGTTTTAATAAGCGTAAAAAATTTGATAAAGAGTACAAAAAAAACAAGCAAAAAGATAAATGAAGTCCCTAAAATGCGCCACATACCTAGACGGACTACACATAGTAGATGTTGAGTCAACTTTTTCTCGTGGTTTGCCAGGTTTTAGCATAGTAGGACTTGCTGGAAGTAGCATAAAAGAGAGTAGTGAGCGTGTAAAGTCTGCTCTTTTGGCTCTAAATTTTAGTTTTCCAGCACAAAAAATCACAATAAACCTCTCGCCATCAGATATACCAAAAAATGGATCACATTTTGACCTTGCTATCGCATTACTTATAGCGCTGGAGCGTAAAGAAAGTTTAGAAAAAATATTTGTCTTTGGCGAGCTTGGGCTTGATGGCAGTATAAAATCAACAGCAAATTTGTTTTCACTTTTGCTATTTTTAAGTACAAAGATACAAAGTGCAAAAGTGCTGGTGCCAAGCTCTATCGCACACAAAGCTTCAGCTATTCCAAACCTTGAAATTTATGGGGTTAGCTCACTAAATGATGCTATAAATTTTTTTAAAGATCACCACTTTGCTGAAACTTGCAAGTATGACAACTCGCATGAAATTTTTAAAAATAGTATTGAGATTGAAGGTGAAAAATATCTGCCAAATCAAAATTTTGTACTTGATTTTTCAGATATTTTAGGACAAACCAGAGCAAAAAGAGCCTGCTTGATAGCTGCCGCTGGTATGCACAACATCATCTTTGAAGGTAGCCCTGGGTGCGGGAAAAGCATGTGCGCCAAGCGACTCGTGCATATCATGCCACCACAAAGTCTAAAAGAGGTTTTAAGCGCTGCAGCATACCGCTCACTCAACCTACAAGATAGCGAATTTAGCTCTACTAGAGCCTTTCGTGTGCCACACCACACAAGCACTAAAAGCTCGATATTTGGCGGTGGGTCAAATGTTGCAAAAATAGGCGAGATAGCCCTTGCAAATGGGGGTGTGCTCTTTTTTGATGAGTTTGTACATTTTCCAAAACAGCTCATCGAAAGTCTGCGTGAGCCATTAGAAGATCATAAAATTCATATCTCAAGGGTAAATTCTAAAGTTACTTACGAGACAAAATTTCTCTTTGTTGCTGCACTAAATCCATGCCCGTGCGGCAAACTTTTCTCAAAAGAGCTAACTTGTACTTGCACTCAAAGCGAGATAAATCGCTACAAGTCACGCCTTTCAGAGCCCATACTTGATCGTATCGACCTTTATGTACAAATGGATGAAGTAGCATCAAGTGACCGTGCTGATGTAAGTTCTAAAGAGCTTCACGAGCAGGTTTTAAAGGCTTTTAAATTTTGTAAAAAACGAGGACAGGTTGAGAGCAACGGAAAACTAAGCGATACGGATGTGAATAAATTTTGCTTACTTCAAGACGAGGCAAAAGAGACGCTAGAGCTTGGGATTAAGCGTTTTGCACTCTCTCAACGAGGTGTTAAAAAAACGCTAAAAGTAGCTCGTACGATAGCTGACTTAGAGCAAAGCCAACTCATTGAAAAAGCGCACATCATCGAAGCTCTAAGCTTTAGAACTAAGCGAGATAGTATATGAAAAAACTTTTTTTAAACACAAAAAAACTTGATGAAAGAGCTATAGATTTAGGGCTTAGTAATGAAATTTTAATGGAAAATGCTGCAAATGCTTTATCCAAGCATATTTGCAAGCATATCAAAAAAGGCAGTAAAATTTTGGCTATTGCCGGCAAAGGAAATAACGCTGCAGACGCTATAGCCGCGCTTAGAATTTTAGCCAAAAAATATAAGTGCGAAGTATATTTACACTTTGATGAGCTAAATGATATGTCAAAATTCCAGCTAAATGCAGCACAAAATTTTGGTGTAAAAATTTCAAAAGATTTAAGCACCGCACTAAAGGGTACAAAGTGCGTTATAGACGGACTTTTTGGCTCTGGGCTGAACAAAAACTTAAATCAAAAAGAAGTTGAGATTATAAATAGACTAAACCGCTTCAAGTCCTATAAAATAGCCTGCGACATTCCAAGCGGACTAAATGAAAGTGGGCAAATTTTAGGTGCATGCTTTAAAGCTGATACTACGATCACAATGGGAGCGCCAAAGCTGGGGCTTTACTCTGACTTTGCAAAGGATTTTGTAGGGCATATAAAAGTTGCTGATCTTGGCATAAGTAGGGCAAATTTTGAAGGCATGGCAGATGGATATTTGCTAACTAAAAAAGAGCTTAAGTTGCCATTTCGAACACGAAAAAATACAAACAAAGGCGACTTTGGACACGCAGCCTTTATAAGTGGCACATTTAACGGAGCTTGCGAGCTAGCAGCGCTTGCTGCAAGTAGTATTGGCGCAGGGCTTGTGAGCATTATCTCCCAAAAACCTTTAGCGCTTGATGCATCTATCATGCAAACTACCAAGATAACCCCTAAAATGAATGTCGTAGCCCTTAGCATGGGGCTTTGCGAAAATGATATAAATAACATAGACTTTAAAAGCCTAAAAGATAAAAAACTAGTCATTGATGCTTCACTTTGTAGAAGCGATAAAATTTTTGATATTTTAAACAAAAAGTGTGTTTTAACTCCGCATCCTGCTGAGTTTTGCTCTCTTTTAAGCATGGCTAATATTGCGGACTTAAGCACAAAACAGCTACAAAATGAGCGTTTTAAATATGCAAAAATATGGAGCGAGAAATTTAATGGTGTGCTGGTTTTAAAGGGCGCAAATACTATCATAGCTAAAAATGGTCGTCTTTTTATCCTGGCTAAAGGCACTAGCTTACTTGCCAAGGGTGGTAGTGGCGATGTACTTTCAGGACTTATAGCTGGACTTTTAGCGCAAGGTTTTAACCCACTAAGAGCCGCCATCACAGCAACTTTAGCCCACGCACAAGCAGCAAGAAATTTCAAAGCAAATAGCTACGCACTCACACCACACGACATCATAAAGGGGGTAAAATGGTTAAAAAACGCATAGCCGTACTTTTTAGCGGCAGTGGATCAAATTTACAAGCGATATTAGAGCAAGTTCATAACAAAGTTTTTAATCAAACACATATAGAGGTCGCGCTAACTATATGCAACAAGCCAGATGCCTACGGTATCACAAGAGCAAAGAATTTTGGCATCAAAACGATAATAATAGAAAACAAAAACTTTAACTCAAGAGAGGAGTTTGATAAAGCTTTAGTTGAGCAGATCAAACTTAACAGCATTGACTTAGTAGTGCTTGCTGGTTTTATGAGAATTTTAACGCCTGTTTTTACAACGCAGATAAAAGCCATAAACCTGCACCCATCCATACTTCCACTTTTTAAAGGCGCACATGCCATAGATGAAAGCTTTCATAGTGATATGCAAATAGGTGGTGTGAGCGTGCACTGGGTTAGCGAAGAGCTTGATGGTGGCAAACTTATCGCTCAGCGTGCATTTGAGCGTGAAAAAGATATGAGTAAAGAGGCTTGGGAGAAAAAGATTCACGCCATAGAGCATGAAATTTTACCACAAAGCATAGTTAAAATTTTATGCGAACAGGGGTTTTAGTATTTACTAAAACCGCTTAAATTTTGACACTAAAAGCCAAAAACCCAAAACAAAAATAATCCAAGTAAAATTCTATATATCACAAACGGTGTCATACTAGCACGAGATATAAGAGCCATAAAAAGCTTAACGCATATATAAGCACTTATAGCACTGATAATAACACCAAGTCCAAGCTCATTAAATGCTACTGGCTCGTTGCTTTTTACAAGCTTTAGCGTCTCAAGCCCGCCCGCAAGAACTATGATAGGTATGGATAATAAAAATGAAAAATTTGCACTTGCAACACGGGAAAAACCAAGCAAAAGTGCCGCACTCATAGTCACACCAGAGCGCGAAACGCCCGGGATTAAAGCTAATGCTTGAGCAAGCCCGATAATAAGAGCTAGGGCAATGGTTATGTTGTATTCATTTTTTAGTCCAGCTTTCTTATCTGCAAAGTACAAAACAAACCCAAAAACTATAGTTGTAGTAGCGATAACTAGCGGTTCTCTAGCATAAGCTGCTATAAAATCATGAAAAACCAGCCCAAAAATTCCAGCCGGTATCGTACCAAATATAACCGCCCAAACTACATTACTATCGCCAACTTTTTTACGCACTTTTATAGAAGCAAAGAAATCTAATAGCAACTTTAACAAACTATCTTTAAAGTAAAATAATATAGCAAGCAAAGTGCCTACATGCACGGCAACATCAAACGCAAGCCCCTGATCTGGCCAGCCCAAAAGCTCAGGCACAAGCACCAAATGTGCCGAGCTTGAGACAGGCAAAAACTCGCTAATCCCTTGAACTAAAGCAAGAACTATAATCTGTAAAGTATCCATAAGTACCTTTTTGCAAATTTTACTTGGTTGTTAAATACCAAAACGAACATTAAAATATATTAGTCCAAATTTTTAATAAAATTTGCTAATTTTTGTGGCTCAAAACCAAAATGCTCAAACAGTGCCTCAGCTTTACCGCTCTCACCAAAGCTCTTCATAGCATAAATCTCATCTGCAAATTTATACCACTCTAATGCACTTGCAGCCTCGATAGCTACAATCTTTGTTGATGGATCAAAAATCTGATTTAAATACTCTCTTGGCTGCTCACAAAGCAGGTCAAAGCAAGGAGCGGAGACAACATTTGTGGCGATATTAGAGTTTTCTAAAATTTCAGCCGCTTTTAGTGCAAGGCTAACCTCACTACCTGTTGCAACTAGCGTAAATTTCGGATCACTTGAGCGCTTTAACAAATAAGCTCCATTTGCCACACTACCAAAAACTCTCTCACCCAACGGCTCTAGGCTCTGGCGCGAGCAGACAAATGCCGATGGTGCATTTAGAGTAAGCGCTGTTTTCCAGCATTCAACATTTTCATTACCATCAGCTGGTCGGAAGGTATAAAAATTTGGCATTGATCTAAACTGTGCAAGCTGCTCGATAGGCTGATGTGTCGGACCATCCTCGCCAACGCCGATACTATCATGAGTAAGAACAAAAAAGTGTTTTACTCCCATAAGTGCCGCGATACGAGCACTTGGTTTTAGATAGTCACTAAATATAAAAAATGTAGCCGAATATGGCAAAAACAGTCCGTAACGAGCAAATGCATTATTTATCGCTGCCATAGCGTGTTCGCGGATACCATAGTGGATATTTTTGCCAGAAGGAAAATCTCCAGCATCTTTTAACTCAGTTTTGTTTGATGGACCAAGGTCTGCCGAGCCTCCAACCAAGCTAGGAACGGCTTTTGCGATAGCATTTAGTATCGCTCCGTTACTATCTCTAGTTGCCACCTTTTTACCAGTAAAATCTGGATATGAAATTTTAGAAAAGTCAGGGTTTAAAAGGTTATAAAGAAGCTCTTTTTTATCGCTATCAAGAGCTTGTAGTTGTTTGTCCCACTCAGCTTGCGCCAGATCTCCAAGCTCTATTGCTGCACGAAAGCGCAATAATACATCTTCATCAATTGCAAATTTATGCTCAGGATCAAAGCCAGCAGCTACTTTTGCCTCTTTAATAAGCTCTTCACCAAGTGGTGCACCATGGCTGTGATGACTTCCTTCAAGCTGCAATGCCCCTTTCGCGATGGTTGTATTTGCTATAATAAGATATGGTTTTTCTTTATTTTGCGCCTCGTTTAGCACAAATTCTATCTCATCAAAGTCATGTCCATTTATGCGAGCAACATCCCAGCCTTGCGCCTCAAAGCGAGCTTTTATATTCTCACTCCAAGCAACATTTGTATCGCCTTCGATAGTTATGCTATTTGAGTCATAGATAAGCACCAAATTATCAAGCACATGATGTCCAGCCAACGAGCAAGCCTCATAGCTTATGCCCTCTTCAAGGTCACCATCGCCGCAAAGACAGTAAATTTTATGGTCTATTATTTTGTTTTCTTCGGTGTTTAGTAAATTTGCAGCATATTTTGCAGCCATAGCAAAGCCAACAGCGTTTGCTACGCCTTGACCCAGCGGTCCAGTCGCTACCTCAACGCCAGGAGTGTGGATCTCAGGATGTCCTGGAGTATTTGAGCCAAGTTGGCGAAATTTTTTAAGCTCATCAAGACTTAAATCATAGCCGCTAAGATGCAAAAAACTATACACAAGCGAGCTTGCATGACCACCAGAAAAGACCAATCTATCACGGTTTAGCCACTTTGGATCTTTTGGATTATGTCTTAGTTTTTGACTTAAAACAACCATTATATCAGCTAGCCCCATCGGTGCGCCAGGATGTCCGCTATTTGCTTGCTGAACCATATCAGCACATAAAAATCTTATCGTATCGGCTTGTTTTTTTAGCATATTTATCCCTTTAAATGTTTATTTATTAGCTCATTTATAACTTGTAAAACGCCAGAATTTAGGCCTTTGCACTCATTTTGTATATCTTTTATCAAGACATCTCGCTCACTCCTTGCGCCATCAATGCCAAGCAAATTTGTAAATGAGTTTTTACTCTCATCATTTTTAGTAGGCTTGCCAGCCTCATCACTAGTAGCCGTAGCATCTAGTAAGTCGTCATGTATCTGAAATGCAAGTCCAAGCTTTAAGCCTAGCTCATAAATTTTATCACATTTTTGGCTATCGCAACCAGCTATCAATGCACCTATTTTTAGGCTTGCGGCTATTAGTTTTGCAGTTTTGTGAATGTGTAAAAATTTTAACTCATCAAGCTCAAGTTTTTTATTTTCAAAAAAACAATCAATAGCCTGCCCAAGCACCATGCCACTCACTCCAGCATTTTGGCTTAAAATTTCAACACACTGTATGCGAATTTCAGCACTAAAATTTGAGCGTGAAATTTCATAAAAAGCATGTGTATTTAAAGCATCTCCAGCAAGTATAGCAGTAACCTCATCATATCTTTTATGTATGGTAGGCTCACCACGCCTTAAAGCAGAATCATCCATGGCTGGTAAATCATCGTGTATAAGCGAATAAGTGTGCATAAGCTCCACGGCTAGCGCCACTCTCATAGCATCGTCAGTAAGCTCTGCAGAAAGAGCGTCTACAACACCAAGCAAAAGCGATGCCCGAAAATGCTTACCTCCAGCAAGCAACATACAAGAAAGAGCGTCATTGTAGTGAGGATGAAAACTACTTACGGATGGTAAATTTTGTTTTAAAAACTTACTAAATTTCTCATTCATCTTTGGTTGACTCTGGAGAAAAAGTTAAAGTCATTTCGCATAAATAAAAGCAAGAAGCTCTTTTCAAACGGCACTGCGTCAAAAAGCTCTTTACGAGTTTTATACTCCTTTAAATCAAGCTGTAAAATTTTATCTCCGACAGCTATACCAAATGCAGCAGCTTGGCTATCTTCTATAACCTTTTTAACGATTAAATTTCTATCTATTAAGATACCATATCGTTTTAAAATTTGTGCTCCAGCCGATGGATCATCATAGTTTTCTTCCATCTCAGCCACTGGCTCACTATCTTTAAAAAGTTCAGCAAGCGCTAACTTAACGGCCGGAGAAGCGTTGTTTTCGCTCTCTTGTATGACTAAAGATTTTGCACCACTTATCTCTCCAGATACAGGCACCATCAATGAAACTTCTTCGCCATCTCGCCAGACTTTTATATTTAGCACAGCGCCTTTGGGAGCAAAAAGTATCATCTCGTTTAATGCACGCAAACTAGACGGTTCAATGCCGTTTATGCTTAAAATTTTATCTCCAACCACCAAAGCTTTGCCCCTACCTATTGGATCAGACGAAACTACAAAAAAGCCCTTTTCATTTTGCGTAAAAACTACACCTATATCCCCATAATAAACATCATCATAAGCGGCAAAATGCTTTAAATAGCGATTAGGGATAAATTTATCCGCACCAATGGCTATGCCTAGCATCTTACAACAAGCCGAGTTTAGCTCTCCAGTTACATTACTATCAAAACTAAGGGTGTCAAAGTCACCTAGATTTACGCCAAGGGACTTGATATGCCCCATTAGGGTGTTGTTATTATCACTTAAAATTCCCACCCAAGTGCTTTTGTTTATCTGCGCTTCATTGGTCTCATCAGCCAAAGTGGGTACTTCTAGTGTTACCGCTGAGCGAACCAAATAAAGCCCTAAGTATGGGTCAAATTTTACATAATCATTTAAATTTGTCTTAGAGGTTTTTATAACGGCTATTAAATTTGGTGCTATGGCGACTCCGTAGTTGCCATTAACTGCCACTATCGAGCCTTTGTTTTTTACATAGCATGCATGAAAGTCATCTTGCGTAGGTCGTGGAGCAGCAAGCAAAATACCACAAAATAGCATAAAAAGCAAAATTTTTCTCATAGCTTTATTCCACCCAGATCAAGCCTGCCAAGCATGCGCGATGCCATCGCTTTTTTATCGTCATTTACCGCTTTTAGAGCGTCATTTATGGCGCTAATTAGTAAAATTTGCATACTCTCCTTATCATCAAGCAAGCTATCATCTATACTAATGTCTAAAATTTCCCCCTTGCCATTTGCGCGAACACTAACAAGACCTCCACCGCTCTTGGCGCCATACTCTTTAGCTTCGCTCTGAGCTTCTAGCTCCTGTGCTTTTTGCTGAGCCTGAGCAAGCATTTCGCCCATTTTTGAAAAATCAAAATCTTTAAACATCTTAAAAACCTTTAAATTTTAGCAAATTATAACAAAAAAAGATTAAAATTTTATATGAAATTAAAATTTAAACTTTGCTTAAAGCTATTTTATGTATAATCCAAAGTTTAAAAATTTTTAGAATTTAGAGGAATTTATGGCAAAAGATGATGTAATAGAGATTGATGGAAATGTGGTCGAGGCCCTTCCTAACGCAACTTTTAAGGTCGAACTAGACAATAAACATGTGATACTCTGTCACATCGCAGGCAAGATGAGAATGCACTATATAAAAATCATGCCAGGAGACCGCGTAAAAGTTGAGCTAACACCTTATAGTCTTGACAAAGGTCGCATAACTTATCGTTATAAATAGTCAGTATTTTCTGGCTTGCCCAAGTTGAGTTTTAGATTTTAGTCTCAAGAATGTGTTTTAGTTTTTACTTAAATTCTAATCCACTTATCCGATGCCATTTCTGCGTTTTTTTGCCCATAAATATAACACAGAAAAAGTTTTAAGCTATACATAATAAATTTTTCAGTATAATCCACACTTTGCAACAAAGCTGTATGAAGAATTATTTTCAAAGCCACCACTTGTTTTGAAAATAGTTGGTTTGATAACTCGTCAAACCTGTGTGCAGTTTGCTAAAAAGTGGAATAAATTTTTAGGAGACACAATGAAAGTTCGTCCTTCTGTAAAGAAGATGTGTGACAAGTGCAAAATTGTCAAACGTAGCGGTATCGTACGCGTTATCTGCGAAAATCCAAAACATAAGCAAAGACAAGGATAAGCGATGGCACGTATAGCAGGTGTAGATTTACCAAACAAAAAGAGAGTAGAGTATGGCTTAACATATATCTACGGCATAGGACTTCACAAATCTCGTCAAATTCTTGACGCAGTTAAAATTTCTTATGACAAGCGCGTTCATGAGCTAAGTGAAGATGAGGCTGCGGCTATCCGTAAAGAAATTCAAGAGCACCACATCGTTGAGGGTGATCTTAGAAAGCAAGTTGCTATGGACATCAAGGCACTTATGGATCTTGGTAGTTACCGTGGTCTTCGCCACAGAAAAGGGCTTCCAGTTCGTGGTCAAAAGACTAAGACAAACGCTAGAACTCGCAAGGGTAAGCGTAAAACTGTCGGCGCAGCGACTAAGTAGTTAAGGATAGACAATGGCAAAAAGAAAAATCGTTAAGAAAAAAGTCGTAAGAAAAAGTATAGCAAAAGGTATCGTTCATATCAGTGCTACATTTAACAACACTATGATTACTGTAACTGATGAGATGGGTAACGCTATAGCTTGGAGCAGCGCTGGTGGTCTTGGCTTTAAAGGTAGCAAAAAATCAACTCCATATGCAGCACAGCAAGCAGTTGAAGATGCGCTAAGCAAAGCAAAAGAGCACGGCATAAAAGAGGTCGGTATCAAGGTTCAAGGTCCAGGAAGTGGCCGTGAAACTGCGGTTAAGAGCGTAGGAGCAGTTGAGGGTATTAAGGTAACTTTCCTTAAAGATGTAACTCCACTTGCACACAATGGTTGTAGACCACCAAAACGCCGCCGCGTCTAATAATAGAGAATAAATAGGAGAATTATTATGGCTAGATACACAGGACCTGTTGAGAAGTTAGAAAGACGCCTTGGCGTTTCTCTTGCCCTTAAAGGCGAGAGAAGACTTGCGGGCAAGAGCGCACTAGATAAGCGTCCATATGCCCCAGGACAACACGGACAAAGAAGAGCAAAGATAAGTGAATATGGCTTACAGCTTCGTGAGAAGCAAAAAGCAAAATTTATGTATGGTGTGAGTGAAAAGCAATTTCGCCGCCTATTCCAAGAAGCAGCACGCCGAGAAGGCAACACTGGTGCGCTTTTGATTCAACTTTTAGAACAAAGACTTGATAATGTAGTTTATAGAATGGGCTTTGCAACAACTCGTCGTTTTGCTCGCCAGCTAGTAACTCACGGACACATTCTTGTAAATGGCAAGAAAGTAGATATCCCATCTTACAGAGTTGAGCCAGGACAAAAGATAGAAGTTGCTGAAAAATCAAAATCAAACCCACAGATAGTTCGTGCAGTTGATTTAACGGCACAAACTGGTATAGTTAGCTGGGTTGATGTTGAAAAAGATAAAAAATATGGAATTTTCACAAGAAACCCTGAAAGAGAAGAGGTTATCATTCCAATCGAGGAAAGATTCATAGTCGAGCTTTACTCAAAATAATAAAGGATATAATGATGAGAAAGATTACTACATCAGCTTATATGCCTACTGAGATTAAGGTTGAGAGTGTTAGTGAAAATGTTGCTAAGATTACTGCGTATCCGTTTGAAACTGGATATGCAGTAACTCTTGCGCACCCACTTCGCCGTCTGCTTTACTCAAGCACAGTTGGTTTTGCACCGACTGGTGTAAAGATAAAAGGCGTTAGTCATGAATTTGATAGCATGCGTGGTATGCTTGAAGATGTAGCGCTTTTTATTATTAACTTAAAAAATTTACGCTTTAAGTTAAAAAATGATAGCGAGCGTGAGGTTATAGAGTATAGTTTTAAAGGACCAAAAGAGATTACTGGTGCTGATCTTTGCAACGATATCGTAGAGATTGTTAATCCTGATGCATATCTTGCGACGATAAACGAAGATGCTAAGCTTGAGTTTAGTCTTATTATGCAAAAAGGTATTGGATATGTTTCAAGTGAGGATTTAAGAGATAGCATAGAGGACGGCTATATTGCACTTGATGCTTTCTTTACGCCAGTTAAAAAAGCTGTTTATGAGATCGAAAATGTCTTAGTTGAAGATAATCCAGACTTTGAAAAGATAGTCTTTACTATAACAACAGACGGACAGGTTGGTCCTATAGAAGCATTTAAAAATAGCCTTGAAGCAATGTATCAGCAAATGTCAGTCTTTAAAGGCGTACTTGATATAGATGTTAATGCTCCCCTTCCAAGTTCAAATTTAAGTGGTGAGCATGCAAAGCTTTTCTCTAGGGTTGAGGAGCTAAATTTAAGTGCAAGAAGCTTTAACTGTATCGACAAAGCTGAGATTCGCTTTATAGGCGAGCTCGCTTTAATGGATGAAAACGAACTAAAAGATCTTAAAAATTTAGGTAAAAAATCTCTTGATGAGATTAAAGCCGTTATGGAAGAGATCGGCTATCCCGTTGGCACAGATTTGCTAAAAGATAGCAAAGAACAGCTCAAAAAGAAAATAGCTGAGCTAAAGTCACAAATGAAAGAATAATAAGGACAGGTAATGAGACATAAACACGGATATAGAAAACTTGGTCGCACCTCATCTCATCGCTCTGCATTGCTTAAAAATTTAGCAATTGCGATCATAAAAAGCGGCAAGATCGAGACAACTCTACCAAAGGCAAAAGAGCTTAGAAGCTATGTTGAAAAACTTATCACAAGAGCTAGAAAAGGCGACTTTAACGCTCATAGAGCAGTTTTTGCAAGTCTTCAAGATAAAGAGAGCACAAACAAACTAGTTACAGAAGTAGCACCAAAATATGCTACAAGAAATGGCGGATACACTCGTATCACTAAAACTAGAATTCGCCGTGGTGATGCTGCCGAGATGGCTTATATAGAGCTAGTTAGCGAATAATTTATACATTCTAGAGAGCATACGCTCTCTAGAATATTACACTTTTTTGATATTTTACTTTTTTACATACAAATTCTCAGCTTTAAATTTTACTTGTAAAAATTGATTTTGTCCCCCATACTTCACCTTTTAATCCCATACTAAATTTAAAAAAGATATAATAAAGCATTAAAAAAATAAAAAAGGAAAGATATGAGCAAACAGACAAAATACATATTTGTAACAGGTGGTGTTTTAAGCTCTCTTGGCAAGGGTATCGCAGCAGCCTCTATAGCAACACTTTTAAAGCACTCTGGCTTAAAAGTAAGCATCTTAAAAGCTGACCCATACATAAATGTCGACCCAGGCACGATGAGCCCATTAGAGCATGGCGAAGTTTTTGTTACTGATGATGGAGCAGAAACCGATCTTGACCTAGGACATTACGAGCGCTTCTTGGATGAAAATTTAAGCCAAGATAACAACTTTACAACAGGCAGAGTTTATAGCTCTGTTATAGAAAAAGAGCGTAGAGGTGACTATCTAGGCAAAACGATACAAGTTATCCCTCATATCGTGGGCGAGATAGTTGAGCGCATTAAAAAGGCTGGCGAGGGCAAGGAAATTTTGATTGTCGAGATAGGTGGCACAGTGGGAGACATCGAAGGATTGCCATTTTTAGAGGCTATCCGTGCTCTAAAAAGTGAGGTTGGTCGCAAAAATGCGATGAATATCCACCTAACCCTAGTCCCATATATAAAGGTAGCTGGTGAACTAAAGACCAAGCCGACACAACACAGTGTTGGTGAATTGCGCCGCATAGGCATAACGCCAGACATGATCGTTTGTCGTGCAGAGATGGCGCTAAGTCGTGAGCTAAAAGATAAGATTGCTTTTAGTTGCGGAGTTGAACGAAACTGTGTTATTGAGAGTCAAGACTGTCAAAGCATATATCAAATACCGCTTTCATTTTTAAAGCAAGATATTTTGACGCCTATTTCAGAATTTTTAGGACTTGGGGAGCTAAAACCAAACATGCAAAACTGGGATAGCCTAGTAAAACGCATCATAGCCCCAACAAACGAAACCACCATAGCCTTTGTTGGCAAATATGTGGATCTAAAAGAGAGCTATAAAAGCCTCACCGAAAGTATCATACACGCTGGAGCCACACTTGATGCAAAGGTAAATTTAAAGTGGATAGATAGTGAAAAGATAGAAGATGAAAATGTCAATGAGCTACTTAAAGATGTTGATGGCGTCCTTGTGGCTGGGGGCTTTGGTGAGCGTGGGGTAAATGGCAAAATTTTAGCAATCAAATTTGCCCGCGAAAACAATATCCCGTATCTTGGGATATGTCTTGGTATGCAGCTTGCTCTCATAGAATTTGCTCGCAATGTTTTAAAACTGGAGGACGCAAATTCCGTTGAATTTAACAAAGAGTGTAAAAATAGCATAATCTATCTCATCGATAGCTTTATTGATGCTCACGGAAAAGAGCAGATACGCACGCATAAAAGCCCACTTGGTGGGACTATGAGACTTGGCTCATACTCATGTGATGTCAAGGCTGGTTCGCTTTTAGCTAAAATTTATGGCAATCAAAAGCATATCATCGAGCGTCATCGCCACCGCTTTGAGGCAAATCCTCAGTATAAAACAGCATTTGAAAAGGCGGGACTGCAAATAAGTGGCACAAGTAACGGGCTTATAGAAGTTGCTGAACTAAAAGAGCATAAATTTTTCATCGGAGTGCAGTTTCACCCTGAATTTACAAGCCGCCTAACAAGACCAAACCCAACTATACTTGGTTTTGTCGGCGCAAGCTTGGACAATGCTAAGTAAGGAAAATATCAGGAATTTACTTGAGCTTAGATTTGAAAAAGATATTCATAAAAAGCTTTCAGAAATTCCTAAACCAAGCGCCCTAAAAGACATATATAAGGGTGCAAATCGCATAAAAGAGGCAATAAAAAATAACGGACACATCGGTATCGTTGGGGATTATGATGTGGACGGTGTTATCTCGAGTGCGATAATGGCTGAATTTTTTGATGATATAGGGGTAAAAAACTATCAAGTTCGCATACCAAACCGCTTCAAAGATGGCTACGGGCTAAACCCTGAGATCATTGATGAGCTTGGCGATGTAAGCTTGATAATAACCGTTGATAATGGTATTAGCGCGCATGAAGCGGCACAAATTTGCTCTGAACGCGGGATAGATCTGATCATCACAGATCATCACATGCCACCACCAGAGCTTCCAAAAGCCTACGCTATTATCAACCCAAAACAAGATGATTGTGAGTTTCCAAATATCGAAATTTGCGGTGCGCAGGTAGCATGGTATGTTGTTGGTGCACTTAAAGAGGTGCTTGGCATTGAGTATGATATGGCAAATTTTTTAGATTTGCTTGCCATTGCTATTATCGCTGATATGATGGAGCTTCGCGACATGAACCGTCTTCTTGTAAGGCTTGGAATTTCGCGTATAAATAGCTCAAAGCGTGTAGCATTTAGGGCTATAAAAGAGTACTACGGTAAGGATAAATTTGAGTGTGATGACATTAGTTTTCTCATCGCCCCTCTTATAAACTCGGCTGGCAGGATGGACGATGCGATTAATTCATTTAACTTTTTACACACCAAAAATTTAAAAGAGGCAAATGATTATCTTGATATGATTGTAGATTTTAATAACTCGCGCAAGGAGGAAGAGCGAGCACTTTTTGAAAGCTCATTAAAAGATGTAGAAAATGATGAAAATATCATCGTTACATGGGGCGAAAACTGGCATGAGGGCGTTATAGGCATAGTTGCAAGCCGTTTAGCAAAACACTTTAAAAAGCCAGCGATCGTCTTTAGTATCGATAAAGGGCGCGCAAAAGGCAGCGCAAGAAGCGTTGGAAAGCTTGACATACTTTCGCTTATAGCCCAACACTCATCACTTTTAAGCAGCTACGGTGGTCATAAGGGTGCAGCGGGTCTTGTTTGTGAGTCTGAGAATTTGCAAAAATTTAAAGAGGCTATAAATGGCTCATGTTTTTTGATGGATATGCATAAATTTTGCCGTTCTGATGAGCTTTTAGGCGATATAAGTGCCAATGAGATTGATTTTGAGCTACTTGAAATTTTGGAGTTTTTTGAGCCTTACGGACAAAAAAACCCTCGGCCAATATTTCAACTAAGCCAAGCAACAGTCAAAAATGAAAGAGTGATAGGCAAAGAGCAAAACCATCTAAAGCTCATTTTAGAAAAAGATGGCAAAACACTTGAAGCACTATTTTTTAACTTCACACGCCATGTTCGCGTGGGAGAAAATATCGATATAACATTTTCAATCTCAAAAAACTCATTTCGCGGGCTTGTAACACCGCAACTGTTAATCCGTGAGTTAGTTGAGTGAAAATTTAAATTTTAGTTGTATAATAAATGTAAAAATTGGAGAGAAAGATGATACCATTTAGTGATGAAGAGCTGCTAAAACCCGTGCAGATAACGCTTAATAAGGTTCGCCCTATGCTACAAAATGATGGTGGAGATATGGAACTTTTGGGTATAAAAAATGGCAAAATTTATGTTAGGCTGGTCGGGCACTGCCATGGTTGCGCCGCTAGTGGCACGACACTAAAATACGGCATAGAGCGACAACTTCGCATAGATATACACCCTGAGCTTGAAATTATAAATATACCGCTAGGCGAGGACTTTGACATTGACAAATTATAAAAAATTAGGGCTTAAAAGCTTTAAACGAGCTAAATTTGATGAAGCTGCGACATATTTTTCGCTTGCTTATGAGCAAGAAAAAAGCGAAAATTTACTCTTTTTCATCATGCTTTGTAGCCTTGCCAAAGAGAGTCCGGACGAGGCAAGAATGCTCTTTGAATACTCATTTAGCAAAGACGCTCGCAATGAAGACAACAGCCTAAACGAGATACTTGAAGTGCTTGAAAGCAAAAGTATCGAGTCAGATGATGAGCTTGAAGAACAAGATGCCATAATGTATGATGACTTTAAGCGTTTAAGCAATCAAAATGGCTTTAAAAAAACATTTGAAAATATCATGTTTTCTACTCGCGTCATGATCTCGAACAAGGATGACTTTTTGGAGTTCGTTCGAGATCTTATAAAAAATGACTTTTTGGAAATGAGCATAAACTACCTAGAGAGCGCAGCGGTGATGTTTGGTGCCGATGAGCGTATAGATGAACTTTTTGCTGAAGTAAAAAAGAGAAAAAACGATGAAAATTTACATAGATAAAAATTTTATAACAGACAACTCCACAGAGTGCGAAAGCGGTTGTTACTTTTTAAAAACTAATGCAAATGAGCGCTTTGCAGATGACGCAAAACGCAAAGGGGCAGAGGTTGTTGACGCACAACAAGCCAAAGTCTTGCTGGGTATAGACCAAAATTTGCGCATCATAGGCATAACTGGCACAAATGGCAAAACGACAACCGCAACACTCATAGCCCACGCCCTAAATGCACTTGGTCATAAAACAGCTTTGGCTGGTACTCGTGGGGCATTTATCGGTGATGAGCGCATAGATGTAAAGTCGCTCACAACTGCTCCCGTTCTTGGCACGCTTGGATATTTAGTAGCGGCTACAAAAGCCAAATGTGAGTTTTTGGTAATGGAAGTAAGTTCGCATGCCATTGCACAAAACCGTATTGATGGGCTAGAGTTTGCGCTGAAAATTTTTACAAATCTCAGTCAAGATCATTTAGACTATCACGGAACAATGGATGAATACGCTCGTGTTAAAAACAGCTTTTTAGCCGATGAGAGTATAAAGATAATTAACATAGATGATAAATTTGTAAAATTTAACCCTATAAATGCGACCACTTACTCGCTTCATAACGCTGACTTTTCGCCAAATAGCTTTAGCTTAGATAGTGGCATAATGGCTGACATAAAAATGCCAAACGGCACAGCTGTAAATTTGCATTCGAGTCTTCAAGGCGAGTTTAACTTACAAAATTTACTAGCCGCATTTGCAGCACTTTGGAGATTAAATGTAGCAAGCGATGATAAAATAGTTGCTGCCCTTAAGACATTTAAAGGCGTAGAAGGACGCATGCAGGTTGTCTCAAGAAACCCCCTTGTTATTGTAGATTTTGCTCACACTCCTGATGGTATGGAGAAAATTTTGCAAGCTTTACGCCATAAAAAGCTAGTTGTTGTCTTTGGTGCTGGTGGCGATAGAGACCGAACAAAACGCCCAAAAATGGGTGCTATCGCACAGCATTATGCTCGCTTAGCCATTGTAACAAGCGATAACCCACGCAGTGAAGAGCCAGAGGCTATTATCGATGAAATTTGCACTGGTATGAAGCTGGATAACTCGGTTTTGCGTGAAGCCGACAGAGCAAAAGCCATAAAGATAGGGCTTGAAAATCTACAAGAAAACGAAGCTTTAGTAATACTTGGCAAAGGTGATGAGGATTATCAAGAGATTAAGAGTGTAAAACACCATTTTAGTGATGCTGAAATTGTAAATGAAATTTTAAAGGATAAAAAATGAAAATAGAAGTGCTAGCTGGTAAAATCCACCGCGCAACAGTAACAGACGCAAACCTTAACTATGTGGGCTCTATCAGTATAGATGAAAAACTGATAGAAGCCGCTGGACTTTGTGAGTGGCAAAAGGTTGAAATTTTAAATGTAAATAATGGAGAGCGCTTTAGTACTTATGTCATAAAGGGCTCAAAAGGGCAGATCTGTCTTAATGGCGCAGCTGCTCGCAAGGTTTGCACTGGCGATATCGTAATAATCGTTGCATACACGACTATGAGCGAAAAAAAAGCTAAAAAGCATAAACCAAAAGTAGTAATGGTAAATGAAAAAAATGAGATAGTAAAAGCAAAAATTTAATTACAATCTATCATAAGCTCTTGGCAAAACCACCAAGAGCTATATATTTAAGCTAGTTTGCCTAACTTATCCTTTAAAAACTCGCCAAACTCATCTTGTGTCAAAACACGCTTGCCGCCAAGAGCAGCCTTTGCCTCTTTGCCAAGTTCTACTAAAACCTTGCGATTATCAGCACTTTGAGACTTGCCATGCTTTTTAAGGATGTTGTTTAACTCATGATCTTCTGAGAAATTCACTAGCTCTGCGTCTTTTGCCATGTTAGCTCCTTATAAAAATGTAGTAATATTATAGCTTAAATTTTGTAAATATATAGACTTATGAAAGAAAAATTTTTAAGCCTTTTTGGCTTTTTATAGCAGTTTTAGAATATTTTAGTTAGATACATAGTGATATCTTAAGTACTTTATAATTAGCAAAATATTAATTAAGCGGATAAATTTTATAAAAAAGGTTTCAAATAAAAAGTCTTTATTTTAAAAAGTTTTAAAATTTTAAAATAAAAGGTTTATTTGTTCTCTTCATAAACTCCGATACTTAAAATTTTATCTAGCCGAGTTGATACAAGCTCATCTATCTCAAGCTTTTCAAGCTTTTCAAGCTCATTTACAAAGTACTCACCAAGTGCCTTTGCTGCGCTATTTTTATCGCGGTGAGCTCCATTTACAGGCTCAGCTATGACATCATCTATAAGATTTAAAGACTTAAGGTCATCAGCAGTTATCTTCATCACTTTTGTAGCCTGCTCTTGTTTACTTGGGTCATTCCAAAGTATCGCGGCACAGCCCTCAGGCGAAATAACAGAAAAAACTGAATTTTTCATCATCGCCAAGCGATCAGCCACACCTATGGCCAAAGCACCACCACTTCCGCCTTCGCCTATCACAACAGCTATGGTTGGTGTTTTGAGATTTGCAAATTCAAATAAATTTCTAGCTATTGCTTCACTTTGCCCTCTCTCTTCTGCTCCTACACCAGGATATGCACCTGGAGTGTCTATCAGAAATAGTATAGGTAAGTTAAATTTTTCAGCCATTTTTGCAACTCTAAGTGCCTTTCGATAACCCTCAGGATGTGGCATACCAAAGTTGCGTTTTAATTTATTTTTTGTTCCCCTGCCCTTTTGCTCGCCGATAACAACAACTTTCTTGCCAGCCAAATATCCGATAAAGCAAACTATGGCAGGATCATCACGATATGCTCTATCGCCGTGAATTTCATAGTAATCATTAAGCAAAAGCTTAACATAGTCAATAGAGTAAGGTCTGTCAGGATGACGCGCCAGCTGAAGTCTTTGGTATTCATTTAGGTTTTTATAGACCTTATTTACCTCTTTTTCAAGATTCTTATTTAAAATTTCAACCGCGTGCTCGTCGCCTTTGATTTTTGCACTTGCAATATCATCGTCTATTTGCTTGATACTCTTTTCAAAGTCTAGATAGCTTGACATTACTTAACCTTTTTGAAAATAACCGATCCGTTTGTTCCACCAAAGCCAAAAGAGTTGCTCATTATGGCATTTAATTCTGCCCTTCTAGCAACATTTGGAACATAGTCAAGATCGCACTCAGGGTCGGCTGTAAACTGATTTATAGTAGGAGGTATGATACTATCGCGCATAGCCATCAACGAGATAACAGCTTCTATCGCACCTGCACCACCTAAGCAGTGGCCAGTTTGACCCTTGGTAGAGCTTACCGGTGGGGTGTTGCTACCAAAAATTTCTTTTAATGCAGCAGTTTCATTCTTATCATTTGTCGGAGTTGAAGTACCATGCGCATTTACATAGTCTATCTTGATATCGCCAGCCATTTTAAGAGCTTGTTTCATTGCACTTACTGGACCTTCAAGGGTAGGCGCTGTTATATGATGAGCATCGCCACTTTCGCCAAATCCAACTATCTCAGCGTAAATTTTTGCCCCTCTAGCTTTTGCACTCTCATACTCCTCAAGAACAAGTGCTCCTGCTCCCTCTCCCATCACAAAACCATCTCTTTCGCCATCAAATGGTCTTGAAGCATGCTGCGGATCGTCATTTCTTGTAGAAAGTGCCTTCATCGCAGCAAAACCGCCGACGCCAACACCGCATATCGTAGCCTCAGCACCAACAACAAGCATTTTCTCGGCTTGTCCTAGCATTATACATTTAGCACCTTGTGATATGGCGTGAGTTCCTGCTGCACAGGCTGTTACGCTTGATAAATTTGGACCCTTAAGTCCGTGGTTTATCGAAACTATACCGCCAAGCATATTAACAAGCGCAGATGGAATGAAAAATGGCGAAATTCTCTTAACGCCTTTTTCCATTAATATTTGTGAATTTTTTTCTATATTTGGCAAGCCACCTATTCCAGCAGCTGAGCTTACGCCAAACATATCGGCGTCAAAGTCTGTTAAATTTGCATCTTCGATAGCCTCTTGTGAAGCCTTGATACCAAGCTGTATAAAACGATCGACCTTTTTAACTTCCTTGCCATCCATAATTGTGTTTGGATCAAAGTCTGTTATCTCAGCTGCTATTTGAACAGGAAAGTCTGTTACATCAAATGATGTTATGCGTTTTACGCCACTTTTCCCCTCACAAATAGCCTTAAATGAGCTCTCTTTATCAAGCCCAAGCGCGTTGATCATGCCGATGCCTGTTACTACAACTCGTTTCAATGCTTCTCCTTAGTTTTAAGTAAAGTAAGTAAATTTTGAGATTACTTGCCTATTTTTTCTACATAAGTTACTACATCAGAGATACTTATAAGCTTTTCAGCTTCACCATCTGGGATCTCTATGCCAAATTTTTCCTCAAGTGCCATAACAAGCTCAACCACATCAAGACTATCAGCACCCAAGTCCTCTATGATTTTTGATTCAAGCTTTACAGCATCTGGTTCAACGCTAAGTTGCTCTACAACCACATCTCTTACATCATCAAATATTGCCATTTTTGTTCTCCTTATAAAAAATCGCCACTATTTTATAATATTTAAGCTTAAATTAGCCCTACATATAAAGTCCGCCGTTTATTTTAAGCACCTCACCAGTCGTGTAAGTCGCATAATCGCTCAGCAAAAATGCCACGCCATAAGCTACCTCTTCGGCACTTCCCATGCGTTTTAACGGTATATTTTGCTCATAACTTGCACGCACTTCATCGCTTAAAACAGCTGTCATTTCAGTTTCTATAAATCCCGGAGTTATAGCGTTAAAACGCACATTTCTACTAGCTCCCTCTTTGGCAAAGCTCTTGCTCATCGCTATCATTCCCCCCTTGCTCGCAGAGTAATTTACCTGTCCAGCATTTCCCATCTCGCCAACGATTGAGGCGATATTTACAACTGAACCAAAGCGTTTTTTACTCATCACTTTTAACGCCTCTCTACATCCTATAAACGCACTTGTTAAGTTTGCATCTATCACGCCCGTAAATTCATCTGTTTTCATGCGGAGTGCTAGTTTGTCATTAGTAATGCCTGCGTTATTTACAAGGTAACTAAGCTCACCATCGCATTCAACTATCAAATTTATAGCCTTTATGAACTCATCTTCATCTGTTACATCAAATTTCACAACCGCAGCCTGTCCGCCAGCAGCTACGATCTCGCTCATCAAAGCGTCTGCTATCTCTGGTTTTGAGCGGTAATTTATCCATACTTTTAGACCCATTTGAGCTAAAATTTTAGCTATTTGAGCACCTATGCCACGGCTAGCACCTGTGATTAAAACATTTTTTCCTGAAAATTTCATTTTTTATCCTTTTATTAATTTTTCTCTATTGAAACGCCTCTTAGTCCGATATTACATTTTGATTTTGGATCAAGGCTGTATGATATGCTTGTGATTTTGCCGGTAACTATGTAGTTTTTGCCTTTGCTTAGAGTTGCGATATTATCGGCACTTGCAGATCCTGGCACATAGGTGATATCTGCACTATTTGACTTAAATGAAGCGGTGTTGCCAAGCAGTGTATGAGATGATATGTTGGTTAGTTTGGCTTTAAATTTTATCATTTTTTCATTGTAGTTTTGAACCGCTCTTGCTTCATTTTCTTTCCACTCCTTACATATCACATTTGGCTCTATCTCTGTTGCAAGCACTGCACCGCTAGTAACTTTGTTAATACTATTTAGAGCATTTGAAACCTCGGCACAACCAGCAAAAACTCCAGCCAAGGCAACAGCTAAACTAAATTTTAAATACCTTTTCATCTTTTTCCTTTGTATTTTATTTTTTAAACATATAAATTTAACAAATTTTAGGTTAATTTTACAAATTTTTTAAAATTTCATCGGTTGTTTTTACATCCGCAAAAATTCCATTCATCGCAGCCATAAATGCTATGTGAGCGGTATTTGCGTCTATCTTTGTGCCGTTAAACTCAAGCTCTTTTGTGGTGCAAGCATCATGAGCCAGACTCACGCTAAAGCCCTTTGCAACGGCTGAACGCACGCTAGTATCTATACACATGTGACTCATCATGCCGCAAATTACGAGATTTTTAATATCTAAGCGTTCTAGCTCATATCCTAGTTCAGTGTTTAAAAATGCGTCTGGAAAATGCTTTATAACTACAAATTCGCCATCTTTTGGCGTTAATAGCTCATGTATTTGCACGCCGTTTGTATTTGGTGCGAAAAATGGAGCATTTTCGCCCTCAAAAATATGCTGAACATGAAAAATCGGCGCATCTAGCTGTCTAAATTTTTCAAGCAAAGCTTTTGCATTTTGTGCTGCCTTTATCGGCTCGTAAAGCTCGGATTTGCCGCCTTGAAAATAGTCATTTTGTATGTCTATTATTACAAGTGCTGTATCTTTCATCTTTTCTCCTTTATTAGTTTAGTTTTAAAATATCGCTTCGTTCATCTCGCTTGGTTTTTCAAGTCCCATGCACTTTAGCACGCTTGCTGCGATGTTGCTAAGCCCCATGCCACTTTTTAGCTCACTCACGCCATCAGCCATCACGAAACAATACACATCAAAAGTCGTGTGATTTGTCAGCATTTCACCGCTCTCATCACGCATAGCCTCGCAGTTGCCGTGATCGCTAGTTTGGATATATGCGTAGTTTTTCTCTTTTGCTTTGTTTATGATTTTGCCAAGGCACTCATCAACTGCCTCAACCGCACTAACCGCCGCGTCAAAATCGCCCGTATGCCCTACCATATCGCCGTTTGCAAAATTTACCACGATAAAGTCATATCCCGCCTCCATCGCCTTTAACACAGCCTCGCACACCTCATAAGCACTCATTTGTGGCTTTTCATCGTAGGTTTTTACCTTTGGGCTTGGCACTAGGATATGGGTTTCGTTTAGCTCCGCCTCCTCAACTCCGCCGTTAAAGAAAAATGTCACGTGGGCGTATTTTTCGGTTTCTGCGGTGTGAAACTGCGTTTTACCAGCCTTTGCGATGACATTTGCAAGGGTGTTTTGCAAATTTTCTTTTGGGATTAAAACTGGATAGGTAAATTTCGCGTCATACTCTGTCATAGTGATTAGATTTTTAACTACAAATTTTCGCTCAAACTCGCTAAAACTCTCACCCCCAAACGCACTCACAAGCTCACGCATACGATCATTTCTAAAATTTATAAATATCACGCCATCATCTTTGCCAATGCCCTTAAAATCACCAAAACAAGCAGGCTCTATAAACTCATCAAGCTCATCATTTTCATAGCGTGAGTTTATGTACTCGCTTGGCTTTTTGCTAAGTGGCTCTAACACCCCAAAATACGCGTCATACGCCGCTTTTACTCTCTCAAAGCGATTATCCCTATCCATAGCATAAAAGCGACCGCAAATGGTTGAAATTTTCATCTTTTGCTCGGCTGATTTTACAAACTCAAAGGCTGATTTTGGCGATACATCGCGACCATCTGTGATGATGTGAGCGTGTGCGTCACAGCCATTTTGCAGGGCTAAATCATACATAGCGTGAAAGTGGTCAAGGTGCGAATGCACTCCGCCGTCTGAGTAAAGCCCGATGATGTGAATACTCTTACAAGTTTTAAACATTTTGCATAAATTTTCATCGGTTTTAAAGTCGCCATTTTGAAAAGCTAAGTCAATTTTTACCAAATTTTGATATAAAACTCGCCCACTTCCGATACTCATATGTCCTACTTCTGAGTTGCCCATTTGTCCATCTGGCAAACCCACGGCAAGTCCAGAAGTCTTTATCAAAGTATTTGGCGTGTTTTTAATCAGCCACTCATAAGTTGGCTTTTTAGCTGCGGCAAATGCGTTGAAATTTTCACTTTCGTTGTGTCCTATGCCATCAGTTATCACAAGTATGGTTTTTTGTGCCATTTTTGCTCCAAATTTATCATTTTTTTAGTAGCATTATACTAAAATTAGCCTTTTTAAAAATAAAGGGCAAAAATTTGTTTTCGTATTTTGGGCTTAATCTTTTTCAATACATTACCGTTCGTGCTGGCTTTGCGTTTTTTATTGCGTTTTCACTTACAATTTATCTTATGCCAAAATTTATACGCTGGGCAAAGGCAAAAAACGCCAATCAACCAATCTATGAACTAGCTCCGCAAACTCACCAACAAAAGGGCAAAACACCCACAATGGGTGGCGTTGTATTTGTCATGACAGCCGTGATCTCAAGCATTCTTTGTGCAAAGCTTGATAATGGCTATGTTTTGATAGGAATTTTAACGCTTGTGCTGTTTTGTTTTATCGGGCTTTTGGATGATTACTCAAAGATAGTAGGCAAAAAAAACCACGCAGGACTCAGCCCCAAAGCCAAAATGATACTTCTTAGCCTTTTTTCAGTAGTCGTGTGTGCTTCGCTTTATTTTTTCACTTCACTTGGTGGGGAAATTTTCTTACCGTTTTATAAATTTCCCATTGTAAATTTGGGCTTTTTTGCTATATTTTTTTGGATTTTAGTTATTGTAGCGAGTTCAAATTCTGTAAACTTAACAGACGGACTTGATGGACTTGCTGCTGTTCCAGCGATATTTTCACTCCTTACTTTGGGCGTTTTTGCCTATCTTAGTGGGCACGCAGTTTTTAGCTCCTATCTATTTTTGCCAAAAGTTTTACAGCTTGGTGAAGTGATTATCATCGCCGCGGCACTTGTTGGCTCTTTGATGGGGTTTTTATGGTTTAACTGCTATCCTGCTCAAGTTTTTATGGGAGATAGTGGAAGTCTTAGTATAGGTGCTTTCATAGGGTATATGGGCATTGTTAGTAAAAATGAATTTTTACTCCTACTAGTTGGTTTTGTCTTTGTTGTAGAAACTCTTAGCGTGATACTTCAGACCACAAGCTACAAATACCGAAACAAAAAGCGTATATTTTTAATGGCGCCGATCCATCATCATTTTGAGATGAAAGGCTGGGCGGAAAATAAGATAATCATTCGCTTTTGGATCATCGCACTTTTGGCAAATTTAGTCGCACTCATTGCGTTAAAGCTAAGATAAATATTGACATTGTAAGAAAATTTTACTATACTTTGGTTCGTTGTAATTTTTTATATTACAACCAAAAAATTTTAAAGGACTGAGTATGAAAAAAATTTTCATGAGCATGGTAATGTTGGTGGCACTTTCACCCCTTTTTGCACAACAAAGCTTGCAAGAGCAAAACAAAGCACTCGTGACTGAGTTTTGGAATAAGCTGTTTAACGAGCATAAGCTAGAAATGATAGATAAGCTCATCGTTGATGACTACATCCAGCACAACCCATTTTATAAAGATGGAAAGCAGACTATCAAGGACGGACTAACTGGCTTTTTTAAAGAATTTCCACAAAGTAGCGCCGAGATAAAACGCGTCACAGCAGATGGCGATCTAGTCTATATCCACAACCATATCAAGCTACATAAAGATGATCGCGGACAGGCTGCGATGGATATTTTCCGTGTAAAAGATGGCAAGATAGTAGAGCACTGGGACATCATCCAAGACATACCAGAAAAGAGCGAAAACAACAATACAATGTTTTAAAATTTAAATCCATTTTGTGAATTTTATGTTAAAATCGCAGTTAAAATTTACAAAAAACGGATGAATTATGAAAAAAAGCTTATTTGGCTATGGCGGCACGATAAAAGCCATCGCAAAAAGCGGTGGCTGGGACATTTATGATGATAAATTTAGCGAGATTTCTACCGATGAGTTTGGCAACACACTTTTGCCAGTAAGCGAGTTTAAGGCAGAAAACTCAAAGCTTGAGATTACAACGCCCGGCATCGCACCAAGCCATGAGCTTATCAAAAAAGCTAAAAATTTGATAAGCGAATATGACTATTTTTATGAAAAATACGCTAAAAATTTACCCTTTTGTATCTGGATAAGTGGCACAAATGGTAAGACCACGACTACAAAAATGATGCAGCATCTGCTTGAAAAACAAGGCTCTGCAATGGGTGGAAATGTCGGCACGCCACTAGCCAAGCTTGACCCACAAGCAAAAATTTGGATACTAGAAACTAGCTCATTTACTATGCACTACTCAAACACCGCAAAGCCTGATATTTACGTGCTTTTGCCTATCACGCCAGATCATCTTAGCTGGCATGGCGATTTTAATGAGTATGAAAAAGCAAAGCTAAAGCCACTTGGTATGATGAGCGAAAACGGCGTGGCTATCGTACCAAAAGCATACGAAAAAACGCCTACAAAAGCCTGTGTGATAAGCTATGAAAATGAAGCGGATTTGGCTAAATTTTGTGGTGCAGATGAGAGCGAGATAGCTTTTAAAACGCCGTTTTTAATGGACGCTCTTTTAGCTCTTGCGGTGGAGAAAATTTTACTAGATAAGTGCGATGTTGGCGCTTTACATAGCTTTGTTATCGAGCCAAATAAGCTTGAAGAGTTTAGCGATAAATTTGGGCGAGTTTGGGTAAATGACACGAAGGCTACAAACATCGACGCGAGTATCCAGGCGATAAAAAGATACGCAAATAAAAGCATTCATCTCATCTTGGGTGGCGATGATAAGGGCGTGGATATGAGTCCGGTTTTTGATAGCCTTGAAGGGCTTGATGTGCGAGTGTATGCGATTGGCTCAAATGCTCAAAAACTAGCTACTTTAAGTGAGAAATTTGGCATAAAGTGCGTTAAATGCGATATTTTACAAAATGCCGTAAATGAAATTTCAAAATCGCTTAAAAATGATGAAGTAGCACTTCTTAGCCCGGCCTGTGCAAGTTTGGATCAGTTTAAAAGCTATGCCGAACGAGGTGATAAATTTAAGGAATTTGTGGCACAACTTTGATAAATTTACAAAATATTTTAAATTTAAGCAAAAAATTATATTTACTGTTGTATAATCACACTTCTTTTTAGGTGGTTGGATAGCTCAGTCGGTAGAGCAGCAGACTGAAAATCTGCGTGTCGGCAGTTCGATTCTGCCTCTAACCACCATTTAAGCTTTTTTAAGTTTCAATCCTTTCTTTTTAGTTCTATTAAATACCATTTTTAGGGCTTTTTAGCTTAAAACCTTTCTATTGCGTTTTATTTGAAGTCATTTGTTATATAATGTTTTTAATTCAATTAAGAAGGGTATAACTAGGGGGCTTTTTTAAATTAAGGGGCTTTTCTTTAAAAAATCATCTCAAAACATCGAAACAAAGGGAAGTTATGGCAAACATATCAAAGGCAAATCTGCAAAACAAAGACATTAGAAACCTAAAACCTGCTAATCTTAGAAAGAAAATAGCAATTGGTAACCCAAAATAGTTATATCTTTGGATATATCCTAGCAGTATGAAAACATTTTTTCTAAAACTAGCTGATGAGAAGGTTTATAAGCTTGATGAATTTAGAGATAGCATTTACGGCGTTAGCGAAGCTAGAAAAGATGCTTTAAAAATATTAAAAGAGCTTGCAAGTGGTAAAGATTTAGATACTATCAAGGGTAAAAGCAACAAATATAAATTCAAAAGCTTGTTTCAAACCTATCTTGATGGCAAAATTTCAAAAGGTTTAAACCCTAGTTACACAGACAAAATCAAAGGGCATTTTGCCCATTATATCTTGCCAAAAATAGGCGAAATAGATGCAAAGGACATAAAATATAGCACTTTGCGTGATATATTAGTGCCAATTTTCAATCCAAACAACCCTGCTCAGTCAAGACTTCGCACGATACACGAGATCATCACGCATCTACACGCCATATTTAGCATAGCTATCAAAGATGATTATATAGCAAAAGATCCAAAGTTTTGGCTTATCAGATGAGTTTTTAACAGCTAAAAAGTTTGCACAGAAAAATAACATCAGCACAAATATGCCAGCACTTACTGATGAGCAGACATTAAAAGAATTTCTAAGTGATTTAAAAAATGATGTAAAAATGGACTTTCAAACCAAAAACGCACTGTATCTGCAAATTTTAACATCTAACCGACCAGCAAACACAGCAGCTGCAAAATGGCGAGATATAGATTTAGAAAAAGGTATATTAGTTATACTCTAAATATCTATCTTTTACAGCAATTTGCAAAGCATTTTCAACGTGTTTGATCGATCTATGCAATGTTTCAAGTCTGCTTTTGGTTGGGTTGTCTGGATTAAAGATAGAGTTACAAATTTCATATAGCTCACTGTATTTTATATCCTTGACATCTTTATTGGCAAGCTTTGGCATGAAGTATTTATCATTTGTTCTGCAAGCTCTTTTAACATAGTCTTGTGTATCGCCCTTAGCAAGAAGCTTTAGAGTATAAGCACTGAATAAATTTTTAAAAATATATTTCTCATCCCCTCCTTTAATCTGATCCATATTCTTACCACTTTCAAGCTCTTTTATTAGTTTATTTGCTTCTTTGCGTGCTTCTACTACGCCATATATGCCATCCCTAAACTCTTTTAGCTTTAGGATTTTGTTATAATATTTTATAAAAAAACTCTTTATGCCATTTGGGTTAATATAGATATATAGCTCCTTTGGGTTACCCACGGCTTTTTTATATCGCTTGTCTTTTGATTGCAAAAATGTAAGATCTTTATCTATAAGTGTTTGTGAGGCTATATTTGGAATTTTATCTCCTTAAAATTTAAAAGTGCCCTAATTGATTGTAAACAGTTATGCTACAAAAAGAAGTGAATAGAACTAATAGTAGCATTAAAGCACGATATATAGGCATTTATAGGAAGTAAATGGAATTGAAAGTAACTTAATAATAGCTTAAATGGTGGAGACGAGGGGGATCGAACCCCTGTCCAAAAACAAAACAACCGCAGCCTCTACATGCTTAGCAAAAGTGAAATTTTCATCTAAAAAGGCTCACTTTCCAAAACCAAAATTTAGACTAAGACTAGGCTTCGCTTTAAGGCTCGTCAGACCCCAAAACTACACTATCTAAATAACCTTTGCATCCTCTTAGATAGTATCAAAGGACAAAGGGCTCAACTGAACTTACGCAACTTTAGCGTAAGCAGGAGCGAATTTAACGTTGTTTGCGTTTAAATTTAATTTGGACTTTTTACGCTTTGTCCAAAGCGACATGCCACCACGACCACTCTGCTCCTGTCGAAGCCAAGTCGTCCCCATAAATTAAGAAAGCGTATTTTACAGCGTTTTTAAATTTTAGTCAAGCTTTGTCGGAATATTAATAATCAACGGCTCAAGGATACTAAAAAACCCAGCGTCTTGGTCAAGATCATCTCTGTATTTGTTAAACTGATCACTTACCAAAAGCAACCAATCAACAAATTTCTCATTAGCAGGACCTTTAAGCGTTCTCGCCTCTTCACAAACCTCCTCCGCAAGCGTAGTAAGCTTTAGTATCGGATCAGTGTGCATAAAGCCCGAAGCAGACTTGATATTGTGAAAAATCCTAAAAAGCTCTTTGATGTTTGTGTCGTATTTCTCAGGGCGCCTTAAGTCAATTATGAGCGGCTCCATCACATCGCACATCAGCGAAAAATGCGATAAGAACTCCTCTGCGATATCATAAGAGTACTCGACTTCCAAATTTTTAAATATACCCATAATTGCTTTCCTTAAAATAATGGCTTGTATTGTAGCAAAAATTTGGTAAAATTAAAAGAAAATTTCAAAAGTAGGAAAAATGGATAGGATAGTCGAGATAGAAAAAGTGAGTTTTGAGAGCGAATTTGAGACCTCTTTAAGGCCTGCAAATTTTGATGATTACATCGGTCAAGAAAAGATAAAACAAAACTTAAATGTCTTCATAAAAGCTGCCAAAAAAAGGGGCGAGTGCCTAGATCACGTGCTATTTTACGGGCCTCCCGGACTTGGTAAAACTACACTTGCTCACATCATCTCAAACGAAATGGGCGTAGCTATCAAGATGACTGCCGCTCCGATGATAGAAAAAAGTGGGGATTTGGCTGCGATTTTAACAAATTTACAAGAGGGTGACGTGCTTTTTATAGATGAGATACATAGGCTTAGTCCTGCCATCGAGGAGGTGCTTTATCCTGCGATGGAGGACTTTCGCCTTGACATCATCATAGGCTCAGGCCCAGCCGCGCAAACTATCAAAATAGATCTGCCAAAATTTACCCTCATCGGTGCAACAACTCGTGCTGGCATGATCTCAGCACCGCTTCGCGATCGTTTTGGAATGGACTTTAGACTTCAGTTTTACACGCCATCAGAGCTATCTCGCATAGTAACGATAGCCTCATCTAAGCTTGGCAAAGAGTGCGATAAAAACGCCGCTCTTGAAGTGGCTAGACGCTCTCGTGGCACGCCTAGGATCGCGCTTCGCTTACTAAAACGCATACGCGATTTTGCCGAGATAAATGACGAGAATTTCATCTCACACGAGCGTAGCAAAGAGGCACTTGACGCACTTGGAGTAAATTCGCTTGGATTTGATGAGATGGATATAAAATACCTTGAAATTTTACTCGAAGCCAAACGCCGTCCGCTTGGACTTAGCACAATAGCAGCGGCTATGAGCGAGGATGAGGGGACGATTGAGGATGTGCTAGAACCGTATCTGCTCGCAAATGGCTACATAGAACGAACAGCTCGCGGCAGGATAGCTAGTGTAAAGGCTTATGAGGTGTTTAAGATAAATATAGACGGTGAAAAAACGCTGTTTGATGAGTAAAAACGGGGAGACTCTTCCCCCCCCCTATTTTATTTTATTATTGGTTCGCTAACTCTAAGTTTTGCTTGTTCGCTCTCACTTAAATCGCTTAAAAGTTTAACGGTAATAATCTGTTTATCTGTGCTTACTTGCTCATGTTTTTCTGGTACCAAATTCCACATTGCACCAGTTGCAGGATCCACTATCAAATAGCCAATAAGACCGCCAAATATCAAATTTCCACCAATATACCAACCGCTAACACTTGGCTTTATAGCGAAGCTTACATCCTTAAAGCCAGCCTTGCTAACATTCACCAAATACTCTTTGCCGCTGAAAAATCCGTGCTTTTTCTCTAGTGTAATACTAAATGGTGTATGATTTTGCAAAACTATCGTATCGGCCTTAACATCCTTTACAATCACCTTTGCACTACTTGGCTCAGAAACCAAATTAAAACTCTCTGGATTGTTATTCATAATGCTTGCACAACCACCAAAAAGCAAAACACCGCAGCTAAATACAATCGCTTGAACTAATTTTTTCATTCAATCTCCTTTTAAATAAAATAGTAACCATATTCTACCCCCTCCATTAAAATTTACTTAAAAATAGATAAAATTTTATATATATTTTTAAAATAAAATGTCACAAATTTTTGCTATAATCACACCCAAAAAGGAAAAATATGAATAACTCAAAAATCTTTATCGGTGGCTTTGTTTTTTTTGCCTTAGCTTTGCTACTTTATCTATTTCAGCCATTTTTGTTAAATATCTTTATCGCTGCTCTTTTGGCGGTGGCAACTTCAAACATACATATAAAAATTTTTGAACTAACACACAAAAACCGCACTATCTCAGCCGCCATCACAACATTTGCACTTTTTACGCTTTTTATCGCTCCATTCTTATATGCAGTCATAAGCATTGCAAGCCACGCTGCGAATTTTAATATGCAAAATGTCACCGCAACTATTGATTACATAAAAAACTATGATTTTACGCTACCAAGTTCGCTTGATTTTTTAGCGCCAAATATCAAAAGCCTACTTTCACAAATAGACATCGGTAACATCGCTAAAAACATAGCGCAAAACCTTGCAAATTTAGGCAAAATGAGCGCAAAATTTTTAACTGATATAGTTATCATCTTGATATTTTTCTTCTTTGTCCTACTGTATGGACCAGAGCTTATAAATTTCTTAAAAACAGCCCTGCCGATGGATAACAAAGATAGTGGATTTATCCTTTCAGAGGTAGCAAATGTAATGAGTGTGGTCTTTTACTCAACTATAGCAAATATGATCATACAAGGCATGCTCTTTGCTTTTATCACGATGATATATGGATATGATGGGTTTTTGATGGGGATTTTATTTGCCTTTTGTTCACTGATACCTGTTGTTGGTGGGCTTTTGGCTTGGGCACCTATAAGCCTTTATGAATTTGCTCAAGGCAACACAACAGCTGCGATAGTCATTTGCATCTACACATGTGTTGTTATATCGTTTTTAGCGGATAATTTTGTAAAACCGCTTGTTATAAAATTTATTAACTCAAAGCTTGTGAAGCAAGCTACAAATATAAACGAAATGTTGATCTTTTTTGCGATGATAGCAGGTATTACGACATTTGGCTTTTGGGGGATAATCCTTGGTCCTGCTATCGTGACATTTTTTGTATCGACGATAAAACTTTACATTATCTTACGAAAAAGGCATGTAGTTTAAAATTCTAACTAATAAAAAATATCATCTAATTAACTATTTAGTTATAAATTTGTTATATAATGATAAACACATAATTTTAAAGGAGATAAGATGTTTAAACTAAGAGAACTTCCATTTGACCCAAATACAAACGCCGTAGTAAGCGCACAAACCTGTGAGTACCACCACGGAAAACACCATGCAACTTATGTAAATAACCTAAACAACCTCACAAAAGAGGGAGAGTTTGCAGGCAAGGGCTTGTATGAGATTTTACTAAAGTCAAGTGGCGGACTTTACAACAACGCAGCACAAGTGTATAATCACGACTTTTACTGGGACTGTATCGCTAAAAAAAGCGAGCCGAGCGCTGAGCTAAAAGCTGCATTGGCTGAAAATTTTGCTGACTTTAAAGATGAGTTTATCAAAGCTGCAACTACGCTATTTGGCTCTGGCTGGGCATGGCTAGTTTTTGACACTGCTAGCAAAAAGCTTCGTATCGTTCAAACTTCAAATGCCGTAACTCCAGTAAATGAGAACCTTGTTCCGCTTCTTGTAGTTGATGTTTGGGAGCATGCTTATTATATAGATAACTTTAATGCTCGCCCAAAATACCTTGAAGCTTTCTACGAGAACATAAACTGGGAATTTGTCTCACAAGCTTACGAGTGGGCAAAAAAAGAGGGTATGGGCTCAGTTGAGTTTTATATAAACGAACTTCACAAATAAACCAAATTTAGGGCTTATGCCCTAAATTTACGATGTAACTATGCGGTTTTTACCGCTCTTCTTACCTTTATAAAGTAGATCATCTGCCTTTTTTATCATCTGTTCTATATCGATATCACTTCCTTTAATGTGTGTCACCATGCCGTAAGTTAGTGTTAGCTCTATTTTTTTATCTTCAAAATTTAATGGAGTTTGTGTGATCAAGCTTTTAGCTCTATTCATCGTTTCAAGTGCAATGCTTGGCTCAACATCATAGATAATGATAAGAAATTCCTCTCCGCCCCAGCGACAAACAAAGTCGTTGTGACGAAAAACGCTCTTAAACACGCTTGCTATCCGCACCAAAGCATCATCTCCGGCATTGTGTCCATAAGTATCATTTATCATTTTAAAGTTATCGATATCACCTATAATCACGGCAAAATTTACATCATTGTGTAAATAATCTTGAACAAATATATCAAGCGATTTGCGATTTAAAAGCCCTGTTAGCGGGTCTTTATTTGCTGCATCTTTTATGGCGCTTCTTTGTTTTTTTACATTTAGTAACTCAAATGAATTTGAAACCTCAAGCAAATCAGTCATTAAAACAAAGACAAATGCGACCAAAATGAAGTTATAAGTAAATAAAAAATGCGACCAAAAGCCAGTATCTACACGCTTGTCAAAAAGCATCCAAAATAGCACAACAAACATCGACACAGTAGCCATAAGCGCAAAATATGTAAGCTTACTGTGGCTATTTGTTATTAGTAGTAAATTTACAAGCATAGCAAAAAATAACAGCTCAAAACCAAAGCCATATCCAAGAACTAACATGCAAATAACTGCGTGAAACAAGACTTCAAACTGAAAAATAGTAATGGCTATCTTTAAATTTTGACTATCTTCAAAGACTATCACAACAAGCAAAATATAAGTGATAACTGAAAAGATATTTGTCACCACGAGCTTTTCAGCCCCCATTAATGCAAATATAACCAAATAACCAATATGCATAAAAAGCGCAGCCACAACCAGAAGCTTTAATGTCATATGCATGTTGCCAGCAAATTTCATGTAAAGATATTTTATCATTTTACTATCTCCATCTCTACACGATCCTTGCCAGCCTTTTTGCCATTATAAAGCAGTGCATCTGCCCTTTGAACCACTATGTTAAACTCATCTGTTATGCCCCTAAGATAAACAACCATACCAAAAGTCATGGTCGCTGGCACACCGCTTGGAAGCATAATGGAGTTTATATTTTTTAATAGCCTTTCTGATAGTGCACCTATAAAATCCACCTTAACTTCTGGCAAAATAATCAAAAATTCTTCCCCACCCCAGCGACAAACTATGTCATCTTTTCTAAAAGTACCCTTAAGGGCATCGGCTACATTTTTAAGGATCTTATCGCCCCATATGTGCCCATAAATGTCATTTATCATCTTGAAATTATCAATATCACCGAGCAAGACTACTGAGTTTGTATTTTTTGCATGTTTTAGTTTTTTTTCAAAAATTTCTTCTATGCTTCGCCTATTTAAAAGCCCAGTAAGGTGGTCATACATCGAGCTTTTTACGATCTCATCTTTTTCATCTTGTATCTTTTTAAACCTATCTTGGATTAAAGAATTTACAAACAAAATTACACGAAATACCATAAAAAATGCAGTGACATAGCAAATTCCATGTGAAAGCTTGATAAGCCAGTTATCTCGCGGTAAAGTACCCTCTTGAAAGAAAAAATACAACACTAAAACTATGGCAATCTCAATAAATATCAAAATATAAGATATTAGCTTATTACCGATAGTACAACTAATAAAAATAAGCGCCATAACAAGCACATAAAAACCACTATCAAAGCCTAATATAATAGTCGCCATGACACTTACACTAGTAATGCTAATATGCATCCAAAGCGAGATGAGATCTTGATTTTTTACATTATTTTTGACATAAGCAGTGCCTACAAATAGTGCCATAACTACACCGGCACAAGCGTAAGTCTTAGCGATAACAAAAAGCGACAAGCTCACTGCATGAAAGACAAAAAGAATCCCTAGGACAAAGTCGTAAAGATTAGTAAGAGACTTTATCTTTTCATCAGTGATCTCGATTTGAAATTTAGTCATTAATACCCATCATAACTATCTTCATCACTATCGCCGTCATCGTACTCATAGTCGTTTTCATCGTAGTTATAGTTATAGCCATTAGACCTATCGTCCTCATCATCTATAAACTCTTCATCAAGTTCAAAGTCATCATCATAACCACTCATATTTTTCTCCTTAGATTAGATCTTTTTCTTTTTTTGTTTCTGGTAAAATTTTACTCTCATCACCACTTTCAACATAAAGGCTTTGACTAGGAAACGCGAAATTTAGATTATTTGCCTTAATTATGTGCATTATTTTTAATATAACATCTTGCTTTACATCTAAAAATTCGCCCCAAACCGTTGTCTTTGAAAAGCAGTATATCAAAATATCAATTGAACTATCATTTAACTTGTCAAGCTTGACAAAAAGGTTGCTCTTGTAGCCAGCAAGATCGTCTATACTTACAATACTTTGTCTAAATTTATATCTTGCGTTTTCGCTTCTAAAGCTACCGCCATTTTCTGGCTTTGATATGCCGGGATGCTCTAAAAGCATGGTTTCAATATCATTTATACACTTTACGATTTGCTCTGGTGTTGAGTTGTATGTAACTCCAACTATCATTTTTATCTGTCTGCCTACCCTACGCCTTGACCAGTTTACTATGGCTTCACTTGCTAGTTTTGAATTTGGAACAAATATAAGCGAGTTATCAAAGCTTCTTATAGATGTATTTCTAAGTCCTATCTCAACTATCGTTCCTTCTATTTTGCCACATACTATCCAATCTCCTTGAGAAAAAGAGTTGTCAAAAAGCAACATAACTGAAGCGAAAAAATTTGCGATAATATCCTTTGCCGCAAATGCAACAGCCAAACCACCTATACCAAGCGAAGCTATGATGGCTGAGATATCAAAGCCCATATGAGAAAGCACAGCAAGGATCGCTATAACGATCACAATGAAATAAATGATCTTTAGTATTAAATTTACAACCTCTTTGCGCCCCGTTTTTTTCGTAAGCTCACTAATTAGCAAAAGCCCATATCCATTTAGGATAGTTAGAACCAGCCACGCAAAAAGCAGCGTGTAGATGATTATAAATATATTTGTTATGTTTATAGGGATTGGAGCTGGATGATAGATAATGCTAGCACAGACATTTAGCGCATAAGCTATAAGTAGCGATGAGATAGGTCTTTTGATGATATTTACTATCTGATCTTTCATGTCTTCAGCATGGACATTTTTAGAAAAGAGCGAAAGTGCTAGTTTGTAGGTTAAAAGTGCTAAAATTCTAGTCAAAGAGACAAAAAATATGAGCACAAAAATGATGATAGCAAGCTTTCCTGCACTCACGCCAAATAAACTAAACTCTGTCTTTTCATCAATGTAGTCAATGGCAACTTGCAAATTTAGTCCAGAAAGCAGTTTGCTTGAGGATAAAAGCTCTGCATTATCTTTTAGATAGTTTAAAATTTCCTCATATGTCTGGCGCAACATATCAAGCTCACTGAGCTTCTCATCAAATTTCCCAGCCTCTACGCCATCTTTTAAAGCCCTTGTGCGAGCGTAAGATCCCGCACTAAGCTCGATAAGAGCCTCAGATATAGCAAACTTTACATCTTTTGCACTTATGCCTCTTTTAAAACCATCTTGAACCTTAAGTATAGCACTAACAAATGTCTCGTTAATTAAAATTTTCTCTAAAGCAATAGCGGAGTCAGTGTAGGCATGCTTGTTTCCTGATTTTTCATAGCGAGTAACTGATTTTTGAAGTTGCTCTTTTTGCTTATAAAATTTCTGCCTATCTCCATCTTTTATCTTTATCTTTGTTATAGCAGCTGGTATAACCTCAAGTAGTTTTTGTTTTTGAGTGTTTAAAAGTGCTATATTTTCGCCAGCTTTTGTATTGTTTGCATCGTCTTGAGTGGATAGAATTTTAAGCTGTGAATTTAGCGTTTGTATAGCATCTATGATATTTAAGATCTCTAGCTCTTTACTTTTATTTCCTTCATTTGATGGCTCATTTTGGGTGTTTGCATATAAATTTAAAGCTATGAAAAAAACTAAAAATGTAGTAAAAATTTTTCTCATATTCACTCCGAACCCAAAAGCTTAAAGCTCTCAGTTTTTAGATCATAGCTAAAAATCTCGCCCGTTTGTATGATATAATGCCACCCATAAAGCTCTATCTCGCCTCGTTCATAACGCTCGCTCACGCCTGGGTAGGTTAGTAAATTTTCAAGAGAATTTATCACATTTAGTCGCTCGGTCAGCCACGCAACTTTGGCTGGATCTTTAGAAAATTTTAAAACCTCATTTTTTATAGGCTCCATTAGCTTCACCCATCGCCTAACATTTGGTGCGTTTTTTAGCTTTTTTTCATCTGCATAAAGTGCTGCACATCCACCGCAATTACTGTGCCCACAAACAATAACTGTCTTTACGCCAATAACATTTAACGCATACTCGATAGCTGATGTTGTTGCTAAAAACTCATCACTAACTCTGTACGGTGGAACAATATTTGCGATATTTCTTACTGTAAAAAGTTCTCCAGGTAAAGTATTTGTGATCAAATTTGGCACCACACGAGAGTCTGCACACGATACAAAAAGCACGCTTGGCTCTTGGTTATTTTCTAAGCTTTCAAAAAGCTCTTTATGCTCTAAAAAGCCATTTTCCATAAAATCTATCGCACCATGAAAAAATAAACTCATCTACCCTCCAAATTTAAAACCATAATATTATAACAAAATTTTATTTATTAAGAATAGTTTTGGTCTTTTTAAGCAAATTTTCATCTCACATTTACCTTTTTTTCGTTAAATTTGCAAGAAAATTAAAAAGGAGAAAAAATGAGTTTATACAATAGAAATTATAGCTCACAACAAGAAAGCGTTGAACAAAGCTATCAGCAAAGTTCTCTTAGTGCGTTTATAAAGCAAACTTATCAGCTTTTTGCAGCTTCACTAGTTGCTGCGAGCGCGGGTGCGTATATAGGGATTTACTCACTATCTGGCTTCTTTGCACAAAATAAATTTATGTTTTGGGGTCTTGTAATAGTTGAGCTTGCACTACTTTTTGGACTTATGGCGGCTAAGCGTAAAGCTGGGCTAAATTTAGTGCTTTTGTTTGCTTTTACATTTATTAGTGGTCTTACATTAACTCCACTTCTTTCTGCGATATTATCTATGCCAAGTGGTGCAAGCATTGTAGCTCAAGCATTTACACTAACAGCAGTGGCATTTGGCGGACTTAGCATTTTTGCTATGAATACAAAACGCGACTTTACTACAATGGGTAAAATGCTTTTTATCGCTCTTATCGTTGTTATCGTAGCTAGCATTATAAATATCTTTATGCACAGCCCAATTATGCAACTTGTTATCTCAAGCGTAGCAGCGATACTTTTTAGTGCATATATCCTTTATGATACACAAAATATCATTCGTGGAAACTACGAAACTCCAGTTGAAGGTGCAGTAGCTTTATACCTTGACTTTGTAAACCTTTTCACTTCACTGCTTCAAATTTTAGGCATTTTTGGTAGAGATGAGTGAAAATGAGCGCGTCTATAGAGTAATAGACGCGAACTTAAACCGTTTAAAAGAGGGGCTTAGAGTCGTTGAAGACATTAAAAGATATGGCTTTAATGACAAAGCCCTTGCCATAAAAATAAAAAATTTACGCCACAAAGCAAAGATACCACAAGATGAGTTTATAAAATTTCGTAACGCTAGTGAAGATGTGCTAAAACAAAGCACGCAAAGCGAGATGAGGCGTCAGAATTTAAGTGAAATTTTAACAGCAAATTTTAAAAGATCACAAGAGAGTGCCAGAGTTTTAGAAGAGTGTTTTAAGCTTATAAATACTGAATTCTCAGCACTTTTTAAAGAAATTCGCTACGAACTTTACGAGATAGAAAAGCAAATTTAACCAAATTTTAGCACTTTTTTTGTATAATCACGACCGATTAAAATTTTAAAGGAATTTTCGTGAGTTTATTATTTTTAATTTTGCAGTTTGTCCTAGCCATAATCATCACTATCACAGTCTTGCTTCAAAAAAGCTCAAGCATTGGTCTTGGAGCATACAGCGGGAGCAACGAAAGCCTATTTGGTGCAAAAGGTCCAGCTGGTTTTTTAGCAAAATTTACATTTTTTGTAGGAGTTTTATTTATCCTAAATACCGTTGCACTCGGATATTTCTACAATAAAGATATGAAAAAGTCGCTAGTTGATAGCATAAATATAGAAAGCATAGTCCCACAAGGCGCGCAAACTCCTTCGGCGCCAGCAGCGCCAGCAGCTCCTCAGAGCAAATGAAACGACTTTTAGTACTATTTTTTCTGGGTTTTACATATTTATTTGGTGATGCGCACATCTTTGTGTATCACCGTTTTAACGAGCCAAATCATGCGAGTGCAAACATTTCTACTGAAATTTTACGCAAGCAGTTTGACTACATAAAAGAGAATGGATATGAAGTTGTTGCACTATCTAAGTTAGTAAAAACTCTACAAAATAAAGAAACTGTGCCAGAAAACTGGGTGGTTTTAGTTATAGATGATGGCTTTAAAAGCTTTTATACAGATGGACTAGAGGTGTTTAGAGAGTATGGTTTTGATTTTACACTTTTTGTCTATGTTGAAGCAAGCGCTAGAAAATACAGCGACTATATGACATTTGATCAGATAAAAGAGGTTGAAAGTCTTGGCGGTGAAGTTGAGTATCACTCATACGCTCATCCGCATATGGTTGGCTTAAATGTAGAAAAACTTACTCAAGACTTTGCTGATGGTGTAAAAATTTTTGAAAAATACATGGGCAGAAAACCAAAGTATCTAGCCTATCCCTACGGCGAATACGATGATAGGGTTATCGCTACAGCCAAGAAATTTGGCTTTGAAGCGCTGCTAAATCAAAATACGGGCGCGGTTTCTACTAAAAGCAGTGTATTTGACCTAAATAGAACACCTTTAAAAAATGACACAGACATGCGCGTAGCTTTTGCTGATGAGTACCTTGATGCAACATGGTTTTTCCCAAAAAGCTATCCTAAGAACAATGTCATTGACGAGTTAAGTATACAAATTCACGATGACATAAACACAACCAAAGGAAAATTCTTTGTTTCTGGCATGAAAAGCTACATGCCTGTAACTATAAAGGATAACACATTTTATTATAAATTTAAAAATCCACTTGATAAGTATAAAGTCAGGATCTCCCTAAAAGTTGGCAAAAAAGTAAGCACAAAAATTCTAGTAAAGGATATAAATAATGTTGAATGAAATTTACACAAAACAAAAAGAGCATAGCGAAAAGTGTTTGGAGGGTTTAAAACGCGACTTTACAACACTTCGCACAGGCAAAGTAAATATAAATATCGTTGATAATGTCTATGTTGATTATTATGGTTCGCAAACTCCGCTAAATCAAGTAGCAACGGTTATTGCCACAGACGCTTCAACTATCACTATCACTCCATGGGAAAAACCCATGATAAAGGTCATCAGCTCAGCTATCCAAGCTGCAAACATAGGGGTCAATCCGAACTCAGACGGCGAAGCTGTAAAGCTATTTTTTCCGCCGATGACGATAGAGCAGCGCCAAGAAAACGCTAAACACGCAAAGGCTTTTGGTGAAAAGGCAAAGGTCAGCATTCGCAATATCCGAAAAGACGCAAACGATGAGATCAAAAAACTCGAAAAAGACAAGGCTATAAGCGAAGATGAGAGCAAAAAAGGTCAAGATGAAGTACAAAAGATCACCGACACCTACACCTCTAAAATCGATACAATCGTAAAAGAAAAAGAGGCAGAGCTTTTAAAAGTATAACCATTTAATATATCCGATTTTAAGATAGCCTAGCCAAGATTTTTCTTGGCTAGGTTTTTATAATTTGCTTGTTTTTATATTTTAAACCACACAAAAAACAAAACCTTACTTTTGTTGTTATCTTAATCTTATCAATTTTTTTAAAAACAATATCAAATATATTATAATGTTTTTATATTATTCTAAAAATGAAATTTTTACTCTTTTTACAGCGTTTAAAGGCGACTATATAAGTAAAATCAAAGCCACAACACGAATATTGCTAACTGGCGATTAAGCCCAAATTCGCTAAAATTGCATAAATTTTAAGGGGGCATAGATGAATATAGAGCAGATTTACAGGGACGCTGGGGCGTATTTACAGGGACATTTTTTGCTTAGCAGTGGCAAGCATTCGCAGTTTTATTTGCAAAGTGCAAAGGTTTTGGAAAACCCAGAGCTTGCGGGGCGTTTGGCCGATGAGCTCTCAAGCGTGATAGCAAGGAGTGGCGTGGAGTATGATAGCGTCTGCTCGCCTGCACTTGGGGGAGTTTTGGCGGGGTATGAACTGGCTCGTGCGGCTAAAAAACGCTTCATTTTTACTGAGCGAGTTGAGAGGGTGATGAGCCTTAGGCGTGATTTTGAAGTAAGAGAAGGTGAGCGTTTTATCATCTGTGAGGACATCATCACGACTGGTGGCTCAGCACTTGAGAGTGCGAAGATCATCGAGGAGCTTGGCGGGATGGTCGCGGGCTTTGCAGCACTGGCAAATCGTGGCTTTTGCTCACTTTCAAATATCCCAAGTGATAGAAAAGCCGAGTGCAAACTGCCGTTTGACAAGCCACTTTTTGCGTTAGGAAATTTTGAGTTTGAGATTTATGAGCCAGAGTCCTGTCCGCTTTGCAAAAACGGAAGCGTGGCTGTAAAGCCCGGAAGTCGTGGAAATTAGACTTATATTTAGCTTTTTAACAAAAAAGGCTGAATTTTAGCTTGTGCGGTAAAAAGCGGTTAGTTTTTAAAACGCACAACAAATTTGGCATAAAATTTATATCCGTAAAAAGTATGTTATTGGCAATATAAGCTGGATGGTAAATTTAAGCCAAACTTTAACTTGATAAAAAATTTGAGCTAAAATTTTAAAAGGTAAAAAAGAGATTTTTAAAGCATATTTTTGGCTAAATTTTATGATAAAACTAGAAAAAGCACGGCAAATTTGGCACGATTAAATTTATAAAAAAGGCAAAAAATGATTGAAAAAGCACAAAAGCAAAAGGCTATCATCGCCCCTATAACAAGCCGTATAAAGGCATTTGTGATAGATATGTTTATCATTATGATGCCGATTTTATACATCGCAACCTATGTCGTTCTTGATGGCAAGGACGAGTTTTTGCATTCACAGCTTACCATCGGGGTTTGTCAAGCGCTTTTTGGCGTGATTTGTGCGTTATTTTTTACGCTCAAGGCTCAAACACCGGGCTATAAAGCACAGCAAATTTATCTCATAAATCTAAAAACTGGACGCAAAATTTCACTCATTCACGCCATTTTTCGCTACATCTGCTTTGTTTTGGCAGGCTTTAGTGTGGTAGGATTACTGATATGCTTTTTTCGTAAAGACAGGCTAAATTTGCATGACATTTTAACCAGCACCTCAGCAGTTTATAAAAAGGTGTAAATTTTACTCATTTTTGATGAGTGTAAATTTTGGTTTTTGCCCCAAAACGATAATTGATAAAAATAAAATCAAAAAACATTTCAAAACGCAACACTTACTACACTTAATTTAAAAAATATTTATAAAACAAACTTTATCAAAGTTTTTTTGTGTATAATCTCAAAAAAACCAAAAGGATAATCAATGCTAACAAACCCCGTTGTAATCAGCATCCTAGTTATGACCGTGCTTTGTTTGCTTCGTTTTAACATCCTCCTTGCCATCCTCATCTCAGCGCTCACCGCTGGGCTAGTGAGTGGCGCGAGTATGATAGACACGACAAACACCCTCATAACCGGCATGAAAGGCAACCTCGAAACCGCCCTTAGCTACATCTTGCTAGGTGCGCTAGCCTCGGCGATCGCAAGGACAAATTTGACCGCTATTTTGATCCGAGCTATAAGCAATGTCATGAGCAAAAAGGCAACCTATCTAGTGCTAAGTATCGCTGCCATCGCGTGCTTGTCACAGAATTTAATCCCCGTTCACATCGCCTTCATCCCCGTTCTCATCCCGCCACTTTTGCCACTGTTTAACAAGCTAAAACTCGACCGCCGAGCAGTCGCGTGCGCGCTGACATTTGGACTTAAAGCGCCTTATGTCTCGCTTGGCGTGGGCTTTGGTCTTATCTTTCATACGATTTTGATGCGCGAGCTTGGAAACAACGGTGTCACGGTGAGCGTAAGCGATGTGGCAAGCGTGATGTGGATAGGTGGTGCGTCTATGCTTGCTGGTCTTATGCTAGCTATCATCTTTTACAGCAAAAAGCGTGAGTATATTGGCAGTGATAGTGAGATAGTGAGTGATAGTCTAAATGCTAGCATGAGTGCGAAAGAGTGGGCTGTGCTAGCTGGTGCAGTGGTGGCATTTGGTGTTCAAATTTACACCTCATCTATGCCACTTGGTGCACTTTGCGGACTTGTTACAATGATAGTCTTTAAAGGCATTGAGTATAACAAAGTAGATGAGATCATGAGCTCAGGGCTTGCGATGATGGCATTTATCGCGTTTATCATGCTTGTGGCGGCTGGCTTTGGCGCGGTGCTAAGAGAGAGTGGTGGCATAGACGAACTAGTGAGCTTTGCAAGTGCGCTAAGCGGTGGCAAACTTGGCGGAATTTTACTAATGTTACTCATCGGACTACTCATCACGATGGGTATCGGCTCTAGTTTTGGCACGATACCAGTCATCGCCTCTATCTATGTGCCATTTAGCCTAGCTCTTGGGCTTAGCACGCCTGCTATCATACTACTTATAGGCGTAGCGGCAGCACTTGGGGACGCTGGAAGTCCAGCAAGTGATAGCACCCTTGGCCCAACATCTGGACTAAATGCCGATGGCAACCACAGCCACATTTACGACACTTGCGTGCCGACATTTGTATTTTTTAACATTCCACTGATGATTGGTGCTACTATAGGAGCTATGATACTGTAAAAATATATGAACTTAAAGTAAGCCTCTTTGGGGGAAAGAGGCTTATTACAAAAAGGAGGTTTTTCTTGTTGGACACTGAAATTATACAATCTTGCAGTAAATTTTGTTTTAATAAATAATAACATACAAAAATTATTCGATTTTTGTATTTTGAGTCGATTTAATCGGCTTAGAAAAATTTTTTGCAAATCTCTCTCATTTAATAATTTAAAATAATATTAATCTTTGCCGACAAGAAAAATTTAACTTATTTTGTTATAATCTTAAAAAATTTGATTAAGGTAAAAAATGCTAACACACATAGATGAAAAAAATTGTCCAAAAATGGTTGATGTAAGCCCAAAAGATGACACTTTACGAGTAGCAACCGCAAGTGGTATTATCACAATGAGCAAAGAGGCATTTGAGGCGGTAAAAAATAGCACTAGTAAAAAAGGCCCAGTCCTACAAACTGCCGTAGTAGCTGCCATTATGGGGGCAAAAAAGACGAGCAAGCTAATACCGATGTGCCATCCTTTAAATATATTAGGTGTTGACTGCGACATCCAAGAGCAGCCAGAAAATTTTGCTTTTAAGCTTTTTGTAAGTGTGAAAATAAAAGGCAAAACTGGCGTTGAAATGGAAGCGCTTACTGGCGTTAGTGTGGGGCTTTTGACGATTTATGACATGATAAAAGCGATAGATAAAAGCATGGAAATTTCAAACATTGTCTTAGAGACAAAAAGTGGAGGCAAAAGTGGCGAGTATATGCGATCTAAATAACCAAAAAGCACACATAGACTACCCAGTAATGTGGGAATACAAAGTCATAGTCGAAGCACATGTAGATATAAATGCGTTGGTTAGTGGATTAATAGATGACAGCAGGCAACACAAAATCGAGTTTTCAAATTTTAGTAAAGACAAAAAATATGCAAGCCATAGCGTTGTCGTACATGTATTTAATGAGCGTGAAAGATTGGAGCTGTTTTCAGCATTAAAAAAGAGTGCAAAATTTGTATTGTGAGGTAAAAAATGGAACTTAAAAAACGCGTAAACGAACTTTTTGGTGGTCTTGAAACATTAAAAGATGATGAGTTAAAATCTGCCATAAATACAAAGATGTTAGAGCTTTTTGCCGAGCTTAAAGCAGAAAATTTGGATAAAATGCAAGATTTACAAGATGCGATGAGCGAGATAAATGCAAGGCTGATTAGCCAAAAAGAGAGTGAGCTTTTTTCACTTATCGCACAAGCTGATGAGATGTTAAAAAAGATTGCCAACAAACGCACAGAGATAAAGCAGACTTTAAAAGCTTCATTTGAGGCAGCAGAAGAGTTGGTAAACGCAAACGATATTGAGCGAAAAGATGAAATTTTACTTTTACTCAATAGTGCGATAATGCGTGAAACAAGGATGTTTGGGATACTTAATGAAAGCGTGCAAAGTGCTTTTTTAACCACTATAGAAAGCGGTGGCGACATAAAAGAGACGGCTATGCAAATCGCAAAGAATATAAGCTATAACGCAATAAATGAAGGAGAGCTAAGCAGTGGGCGCATAATTGAGATAGCAAAAGCTATCGTGTCTGGTGCGATTGAAGTTGCAAATGAGAGTAAAATTTTTGCAAAAGAGCTAGTTTGTGGCGCTATCGAGGGTACAAGAGAGGGAATTTTGCGTACACTTGAAAATCTTAAAAGTAATGCAAAATTTACCCCAACCGAGGCAGGTCTTGCTAAGATCGTTAGAGATCTTAGGGATATTGAAGATAAATTTATACAGATGATAAAAGATGTTGGCGCGCAGACAAATGACCCTAGCAGAAGCGCTATCGAGCACTTACTTGATGAGAGTTTAGACTCAAATGTCGCAAAACTAAGACGTATAAGCGAACAAGCAGCCGAAGAGCTAGTGCAAAAGCTTGAAGATATTAAAGAAAATGCGACTGTGAATGAATTTTTAAGTAGCACTAGCGAAAAATTTGAGAAGTTAAAAAATGAGCTAAACGAGCGAACAAAAAATATAAATTTAGATGAAAAGATAGAAGGTTTTGAGAAAAAGGCTAGCGAAAAGCTTGATGAGATGAAACAGCTTGACATTAAGCAAGAAGCCAAGAAGATAGGCGACAGAGCTTACAGTGTAGCAAGAGATTTTTTAAACAAAATTCGAAAAAACGATCAAAATAACAAGGATAATAAAAACGCTTAACAAAAGCTGGCTTTGTGAAAAATAGTAACAAAAATAAAGATTTTTTGTTTTTTATATTTTGAGCAAAGCCTTGATTTTGTATTATTGGCTACTATTTGAAACAAATTTTGTATAAAAATTTAAAAATATTTATTTTGTTGTTTCAAATTCTCACAAAACTTCGCTAAAATACACAAAATTTAATAAGGAAACAACTATGAGAAGTGATCTAATCAAAAATGGCTACACTCGTGCCCCGCACCGCTCACTACTTCGGGCAACTGGGCTAAAAGATGATGATTTTAACAAGCCATTTATCGGCGTGGCAAATAGCTTTATAGAGATAATCCCGGGACATTTTTTCTTAAATAAATATTCTGAAATTTTAAAAGATGAGATACGAAAAAATGGCTGTGTGCCATTTGAGTTTAACTGTATCGGTGTAGATGATGGTATCGCGATGGGTCATAGTGGCATGCTTTACTCTTTGCCAAGTCGCGAGATCATCGCAAATTCGATAGAAACGGTGATGAACGCACACCAGCTTGATGCGCTTGTTTGCATGCCAAACTGCGATAAGATCGTGCCTGGCATGGTTATGGGTGCGCTTAGAGTAAATGTACCGACAGTTTTTGTTAGTGGCGGTCCGATGAAAAAGGGCTATACGAAAAAGGGCGAGCCGATAGATTTGGCTACTGCGTTTGAGGCGGTGGGTAAATTTGAAACAAATGAGATTACAGCTGAAGAGCTAAAAGATATAGAGTGTAACGCCTGTCCAAGTGGCGGTTCTTGCTCTGGTATGTTTACTGCAAACTCGATGAATACGCTATGTGAAGCCATGGGTATAGCACTAAGTGGCAATGGAACGATACTAGCGCTTACGCCTGAGCGTGAAGAGCTTGTGCGCCGCGCAGGCAGAAGAATTTGTGAGATAGCGCTTGATGAGCGATTTAAAATCAAAAATATCCTAAATGAAAAAGCCGTTCGAAACGCACTTGTGGTCGATATGGCGATGGGCGGAAGCTCAAATACCGTGCTTCATATGCTTGCCATCGCAAGAGAGGCTGGAGTGAACTTGCAAATTTCAGAGCTTAATAAGATCAGCCAAAACATAGCTCACATAGCTAAAATCAGCCCATCTTTGCCAAATGTCCATATGGAAGATATCGGCAGGGCTGGCGGTATGAATGCCGTGATAAAAGAGATTTCACGCAGAGATAATGGAATGCTGGCACTTGATAACCTAACCGTTAGCGGCGAAAGTCTGGGCGAGCGCGTAGGAGCAAGCGATATAAAAGATGAACAAGTTATCCATAAGATAGAAAACGCCTACTCAAAAGTCGGCGGGCTTGCCATACTGTTTGGCAACTTAGCCGAACAAGGTTGCGTTATAAAGACTGCTGGTATCGTTGGTGAGCGTAAATTTAGGGGCAAGGCAGTTTGTTTTAATAGCCAAGATGAAGCCATAGCTGGAATTTCAAGCGGGAAGGTCGGCAAAGGCGATGTTGTAGTCATCCGCTATGAAGGCCCACGCGGAGGCCCTGGCATGCAAGAGATGTTAAGCCCTACTTCACTCATAATGGGAAGAGGCTTGGGTGCTGATGTGGCGCTTATCACAGATGGGCGTTTTAGCGGTGCGACACGCGGACTTAGTATCGGTCATGTAAGTCCAGAAGCTGCTGAGGGCGGCATGATAGGGTTGTTGCGTGATGGCGATATAATCGAAATAGATGTCGATGAATACTCCATAAATGTGCTATTAAATGAGAGCGAAATAGCTTCTAGAAAGGCTGAGTTTAAACCGATAGATAAGAACTTAAGCTCAAAATGGCTACGCCAGTATCAAAAGCTAGTTACAAATGCTAGCAATGGAGCTATCTTAGAGGCATAGATGAAATTTGAGCTAATTTTAGCTCAAATTTCTTTGCAAATGATAACTCATTTAAGCCAGGTCAAACTCAAAAATATCATCGATTTTTATATTTGAGCTAATTTTGGCTTTAAAGCTTAGTTTATGAAATTTTAAATCAAGCTCATAAAATGAACCAAAAAATGTTGAGCTTAGAACCTGTGCCTTATATTTACCACCAGATAAAATTTGCTCTGGACGAAACATAAAATTTTTATTTTTAAGCCAAGCCATGAATCTATCATCAAGCCCATCTAAACTACCATGATCAATAAAGTTCATATCCCCCAAAAACCGCCCTACTTCAAGGCTACTTGGGTTTAGATATAAATTTTTTGGCGTATCGATGGCTAAAATTTCGCCACTTTTTATAAGCGCTATACTATCACTAAGTACAAAGGCATCTTCTTTATCGTGTGTTACCATTATCGCTGAGATTTCGCTCTCTTTTATCATCTGTTTAAGCTCAGATCGAAGTGCTGATCGTAAGTTGTGGTCTAAATTTGCAAACGGCTCATCAAGCAAAAGTAATCGCTCTTTGTTTGCCACTGCTCTTGCAAACGCTACTCTTTGAGCCTGTCCGCCTGAAATTTTATCACATGAGTTTTTTGAAATTTCAGCTATTTTAAACTTTTCTAAAAGTTCATCAACACGAGCTTTGCGCTCATTTTTGCCCATTTTATGTAGAGCAAACTCGATATTTTCACGCACATTTAGATGCGGAAAAAGAGCATAGTTTTGAAACATCATCGCGACACCATAGTTTTGTAGAAGTGAAATTTCACCGCCATCTTTGCTTTCAAGCCCGGCTATGATACGCAAAAGTGTGCTTTTGCCACACCCACTTTCGCCTAAAATAGTTAAAATTTCACTATTTTTTAGCTGCAGATTTATGCCATTTAGCACCTGTTTTTTGCCAAAATTTTTGCTTAAATTTTTGATTTTTAAAATTTCATTCATACTTTTTCCTAGAAATTATCTCAAGCCAAACAACAGCCACAAGCGATAGTGAAACAATGATAAAAGATGGCATCGCAGCAGCATAAAGTCTCTCATCAGATGCATAAAAAAATGCCCTAATACTAAGTGTTTCAAAACCAAGTGGGCGCAAGATAAGAGTAAGTGGTAGCTCTTTAATTATATCGATAAAAACTACGATAAGCGAGAGTGAGAAAAAGTGTCGCAAGAGTGGAAAATGAATACCAAAAAATAGCATTGAAGGGCGCTTGTCAATCATTATCGTCGCATCATCTATGGTTGCTGGTATCTTAGCATATCCGCTTTCAACAGCATAAACAGAGGTAGCCAAAAACCTTACAATATAACCAAAGACAAGAACTGCAAAGCCGCTTGCAAGAAAAGTTGTAGAAAAATTTCTATCAAAATAACCAAAGACAATCATCACACAAAGTCCAACACTAGCACCTGGCAAAGCATAGCCCAGAGAGGTTGATTTAAGTAAAAATGTGTTTAAAATTTTACTTTTTATAAGTCTAGTGGCAAATACTAGAAAAAAGCTAACAGCTGTTATTAAAACTGAAGCCACAACCGCCAAAAGCAAAGAATTTGTAGCCATTTTTACAAACTCTGATGAAAACTGATCAGCCGTTACAACAGACCAATAAAAAAGCCACATAAATGGAAATAAAAAAGCAAGACAAAAAACAGCTAAACACCATAAAAATGCAGCCACTGAAGCTATGCCACGCAGTTTAATGGGTTTAGAGAATTTTGAGATATTGTGCGTATTAAAGCTGTATGACTTTTTATTTTTATTTATGTGCTCTAAAATCATTAAAATAAATACAAAAACCATGAGCATACCAGCCAAAAATGCAGCCGAGTAGCTATCTCCTAAATCAAACCAAAGCTTAAAAATACCAGCAGAAAATGTATGCACGCCATAATATGCAGCGGTGCCATAATCACTTAAAGTCTCCATCAAAACAAGCATCGCACCGCCAATAATGGCTGGGCGAGCTACAAAAATTCCAACCCTATAAAACATAGCAAAAGCAGAAATTTTAAACACTTTACAGGCGTCAAAAAGCGTCTGAGACTGTGTTTTAAACGATGTTTTTGCGAACATATAAATATATGGATACAAAGAAAGCGACAGGACAAAGATCGCCCCATAAACATTCATAAAATCAACTCTTACACCAAAAATTTCATGAAAATACCCGCCATGCTCCATTATGCCTACATAACAAAAGCTAAAAATATATGCAGGGATTGCAAGTGGCAACATAAGGGCATATTCAAAAAATTTTGATAAAGTAAAACGGTAGTTTGCAACCAGCCACGCTGAAATCGTAGCTATGAATAAACTAAGCATCAAAACACCGACAGATACTATAACCGTATCTTTAAGGTATCTTAAAAATAAATATTCAAAAAAATGTGATAAAAGCGAATAATCTCCAAGAGCTATCTCAAAAAATATGCTAAGTATCGGTACAAGAACTAGTAGGGCGAGTAAGATCGCCCCAAATTTCATAGCTCGCACTTACTTCCAGCCAACCATGTCATAAATTTTAACCGCTTCATTGGTATTTTTTACACTTTTGTAAAGTGGTGTAGTATCTTCTTTAAATGAGCCAAAATTTTTAACTATCTCGTGTGGCTCAACCTCTTTGTTTATAGGATACTCATAGTTTATGCCAGCCAAGATCTTTTGTGCTTCAGGGCTAACCATAAACTCCATAAATTTTAGAGCATTTTCTTTATTTTTAGCAGCTTTTGTCATACCTATACCACTGATATTTACATGTGTTCCACGATTGTCTTGATTGGGGAAGATTATACCTAAAACCTTTGCCGCCTCAACATCATCAGCCTTTGGAGATGTTAATAAAAGACCAATATAGTAGGTATTCATAACAGCAACATCTCCCTCTCCAGCCAAAATAGCCTTTGCCTGATCTCTATCGCCACCTTTTGGTTCGCGAGCTAAATTTTGCAGTGTTCCTTTTGCCCATTTTATCGCCTCATCTTTGCCATTGGCTTCAAACAAAGCAGCTAAAAGCGACTTGCTATATGGAGCGGTTGCACTTCTAATAAGTAGCTTTCCTTTTAGCTCTGGATTTGCCAAATCCTCATAGTTTTTAATCTTGCTTGCATCAAAGTCGCGCTTATCATAGACGATTATCCTAGCTCTTTTTGAGATAGCATACCAAAATCCCTCATCATCTCGGTAGTTTTCTGGAACGATTTTATCTAGTGTTTCTGACTTTACAGACTGCAAAACACCTTTTGTTTTAGCTGTATGGAAATTTCCAGCATCAGCAGTAATAAAAATATCTGCCTGTGAGCTATCGCCTTCAGTTTCTAGCTTTTTTATCAGCTCGCCGCCCCTTGCTTGAGTTGCATTTACCTTAATGCCTGTCTTTTCCTCAAAAAGCTTATAAAGCTTTGTGTCAGCATCATAATGGCGAGCAGAGTAGATATTTACCTCTCCACTTGCTAGAGCAAAAGTCGCGATTGCAGAAAGTGCCAAAAGTGTCTTTTTCATTTATATCCTTTGATTAAAAATGGTTTTGGCATTTTAGCGATTTTTGCTTATATTAATATTAATTATCAGTTTTAGTGAAAATTTGATTTTTACTCTATGTAAAATATAGTAAAATTTTTAAAATTGCTATATTTTTGAGCTTTTAATCTGCTAAACTTAAAATTTCGGCTCTATTATTTACTATGGCGATACAATGCTCATAATGGCTAGTCCTTAGTCCATCTTTACTAGTAACTGCCCACTTATCAGCACCTATGATAGGGGTGCCGTCTTTTTGGCATATCATGGGCTCTATACAAAATGTCATGCCATTTTTTATCTTTGGTCCAGCCTTTGGATTTGTACCCTCAAGATAGTTTGGCACCTCTGGCTCTTCATGTGGGCGCTTACCGATACCATGACCGCAAAAGCCACGCAAGGGCACATAACCACGAGCTGTGATAAATTTTTCAAGCTCATGGCAAACCTGCTTAAAGTGCATGCCAGCCTCTATAAAATCTATCGAAAAATAAAGTGCATCTTTTGCACACGCGATAAGTGCCTCGTCTTCAGATGAGATCTTGCCAACACCAAAAGTGCGTGCACTATCGCCAAAATATCCATCTAAATTTGAACCTATATCAACGCTAACGATATCGCCCTCTTTTAGTTTATACTCGCTAGGTATTCCGTGTATAACTACTTCATTAACACTTATACAAGCAGCATTTGGAAAGCCATAAAGCCCTTTAAAAGCTGGTTTTGCGCCTTGTGATCTTATCATATCTTCACAAATTTTATCAATATCTAAAAGCGAAATCCCTGGCTTTATAACGCCTTGAATATAATCCAAAGTCCTTGCGACAATTTTATTTGCAGCACGCATTTTTTGAATTTCTGATGGTTGTTTAAGAGAGATTGCCATAAATTTTCCTAATCTTTTTGGGAAATTATATCAAAATTTTAGTTTGAGAATGTTAAAAAGAGATTTTAGCTAACAAGCATAGCTTGCCAGCTAAAATTATTATAGGCCAACCGCGCTTAGGGTTTGGTATTTATTCATGTACATCTGAGCCTCAATACGCCTCATAGTATCAAGCGCAACTGAAACTACGATCAAAACCGATGTTCCGCCAAAGTAAAATGGAACACCCATCGTTTTTACAAGCACCCACGGAAGTGTCGATATAAGCCCCAGATAAATAGCTCCACCAAGCGTCAAGCGACTTGCGACCTCATTTAGATATGCAGCCGTGCTCTCACCAGGTCTAACACCTGGGATAAATCCACCCTGTCTTTTTAAATTTTCACTGATGTCTTTTGTATTAAAGACTATCGAAGCGTAAAAATACGCAAAGAAAATAATAAAAATAAAAGTCAGAAGGTTAAACATATAACCATTTGGATTTAAAAAGTCATATATAGCTTGAATGTATTTATTTGTGCTAGCTTGCAAAATCGTGCTAGGAAACATCAATATCGCACTTGCAAAGATAGGTGGTATAACGCCACTTAAATTTACTTTGATAGGGATGTAGTTCATAATGCGTTTATTTTGGTTTTGCATAACAACTTTGCGAGAGTATGAGATCGGTATGCGACGCTCGCCCATCTCCACAAATATAATCGAACCGATAGTTGCTAAGATAACGATTAGGATACCGATAACAACTAAGAAATTTAGTTCACTTGTGTTTACAAGATTTATCGTACCGCCAATAGCGCTTGGTATACCAGAAACGATACCCGCAAAGATGATAAGGCTGATGCCATTACCAATACCGCGCTGAGTTATCTGCTCACCAATCCACATAAGTAGCATCGTACCTGCAAGCATCGAAACTGCAGCAATAGCAATGAATAAATTTAGATCAATCATAATCGCCTGCTCGCCGCCTCTACCACCAAGACTTTGTAGTCCTATGCTAACGCCTATAGCCTGTACTACCGTGATCACTATAGTTAAGTAGCGGATGATTTGCATATATTTTTGCATGCCGTCACGCTCTTTTTTCATCTTGCCCAAATTTGGGAAGGTAGCAGCTAAAAGCTCCATAATGATCGATGATGTGATATAAGGCATAATGCCAAGCGAGATGATACTTAAACGCTCAGCGGCATTGCCACTGAACATATTAAACAAACCTAAAGCGTTGTTGCTGTTTGAGTTGAAAAATTCTTTAATCACATCAACATTAACGCCCGGAACTGGCACATAAGCCAGTATCCTGTATGCGAATAAAAATGCCAACGTAATGAGAATTTTGTTGAGCAAATTTTTATCCATTATTTTTGTCCGGTAACGCTAATGTTGCTATCTTTTACCTTTGGAGCAAGAGCTTTTGCGCTCGCACCGATAAGCTTGATCTTTGTAACACTTTTTGCGATCTTGTGAACGCTAGCAATGCTTGCTATCGTAATCTCAGCAAGATCCTTTACAGCCGTGATCTTCTCTACATTGATAACATAAGGTCTTTCAAATTTTGAAGTAAAGCCTACTTTTGGAAGGCGTCTTTGAAGTGGCTGCTGTCCGCCCTCAAAACCACGCTTCTCATTATAGCCTTTTCTTGCTCTTTGACCTTTATGACCCTTACCTGCTGTTTTACCCTGTCCACTGCCTTGACCACGACCTAATCTCTTAGTTTCGTGTGTCGAGCCAAGAGCTGGAGATAAATTTTCTAATGCCATTTTCGTTCCTTTCTCTTAGCTTTTTAGCATACTAAGCGCTTTGATAGTAGCACGAACAACATTTGCTGAGTTGTTTGATCCAAGCGACTTTGTTAGGATATCTTTTATGCCTGCAAGCTCCAAAATAGGGCGTGCTCCACCACCAGCGATAACGCCAGTACCTTCGCTAGCTGGGCGAAGTAAGATACGGCTTGCGTTATATTTTACCTCGATATCATGAGGTATAGTTGAGCCTTTTAGCTTAACTTCGATGATATTTTTAAATGCATCATCTACCGCTTTTCTCATAGCATCTGGAACCTCTTTTGCCTTGCCATAGCCAAAGCCTACAAGACCATTCCTGTTACCAACTACAACAAGAGCTGTAAATCTAAATCTACGACCACCCTTAACAACCTTTGTAACCCTGCCGATATCGACCATTACTTCTTCAAATTCTTCTCTATTATACTTTTGCATTGATCTTCCTTTGGGTTATAGCTTGATGCCATTTTCTCTTAGAGCATCAGCAAATGCAGCAACTACGCCGTGATATAGATAGCCATTTCTATCAAATTTTGCTTCACTTATACCCTTATCTTTTAGCTTCTTAGCAAAGTCTTTTGCAAGAGCTACAGCACCGTCTTTATTTGCCTTTATACCAAGTTTTCTACCATCACTAGCAACTAGTGTTGTAGCAGTAACATCGTCAATAGCTTGGACATAAATCGTTCTATTTGATTTAAAAATAGACACTCTTGGGCAAGCAGCTATACCTGAAATTTTACCTCTTACTCTTGCTTTTCTCTTTATTCTAAGAGCAAGTTTTCTTTTTAATACTTTTGCTGTCATTGACTATCCCTTACTTCTTAGATGTTTTGCCCGCTTTGCGGATGATGCGCTCTTCTACATACTTAACACCCTTGCCTTTGTATGGCTCTGGTGGGCGGAAGCCTCTAACTTGAGCTGCAACTTGACCTATAACCTGCTTATCACTACCTTTTAGCGTGATGACATTTTTTTCAACGCTTGCTTCGATGCCCTCAGGAAGTTCATAGTTGATAAGGTGTGAAAAACCAAGCGTTAGCTCAAGAATTTTACCCTTAACTGCTGCTTTATAACCAACACCGTTAATCTCAAGTTGGCGAGTAAAGCCTGTTGTGAGACCTACAACGATGTTGTTTGCAAGTGCACGGTATGTTCCCCAAAACGCACGGCTTTGACGGTCTTCACCTTTTGCTAAGAAAGTTAAAGTACCGTTTTCTACCTTCACATCAACATTATTTTTTGTATCTAGTTCTTTTGTAAGGTTGCCCTTTTTAAATTTCAGGACACCATTATCTACGCTAATATCTACTCCAGCTGGAATAGCTATCGGCTGTTTTCCTATACGTGACATTTTTTTCCTTTTACTTGTCTAGTGTGTTGCTACTATCTTGAATCAACACCACAATGCCGTAAAACTAAATACATCGCCTAAAGTATAGGCAATGTAAAAACTAAATTTTGGCGTTTAATGCCAAAATTTCTTACCAAACTGTGCAGAGAATTTCACCACCAACACCAGCTTTATGAGCATCTTCGTTACTTAAAACGCCCTTGCTTGTGCTCACGATAATAGTTCCGTAGCCATTTTTAAAACGCTTAATTTCATCTTTGCCTTGATAAACGCGGCGACCTGGCTTTGAAACTCTCTTTAGTTCGTTTATAACACTTCTGCCGTGATCATCATACTTTAAGACAACATTGATAAATTTTTTGTTGCCCTCTTCTACGACATTAAAGCTCTCGATGTAGCCTTTTGTTACTAGGATCGAAAGAGTTGCTTCAACAACTTTAGAGTAAAGAAGCTTTGTTGTCTCTAGCTTTCTCATAGAAGCGTTTCTGATACGGGTTAGTCCGTCTGAAATAAGATCATTTAACATTTTCGCTCCTTACCAGCTTGCTTTTTTAAGACCTGGGATAAGACCCTCATTAGCCATTTTTCTTAGACAAACACGGCAAATTCCAAAGTCTTGATAAACAGAGTGCGGTCGTCCACAAATTTGGCATCTTGTATAGCCACGAACCGCAAATTTTGGCTTGCGAGCAGCTTTTGCTATCATTGATTTTTTAGCCATATTACTTTCCTTTTGCAAACGGCAAGCCAAATAGCTCTAGCAATTTGAATGCCTCTTTATCGTTGTTAGCTGTTGTAGCGATAGTTATGTTCATACCGTGAGTGCGTAAAATTTTATCATACTCAACCTCAGGGAACATTAGCTGTTCGCTAAGACCAAAGTTATAGTTGCCCCTGCCGTCAAAGCCATTTTTTGGTAAACCACGGAAGTCTTTAACACGCGGAAGCGCAACGCTTATAAGCTTATCTAAAAATGCAAACATATTTTCTTTTCTTAGCGTTACCTTGATGCCAACTGGGAAATTCTCACGAACTTTAAAGCCCGCTACTGATTTCTTAGCATTTGTGATAACTGCTTTTTGACCAGCGATAAGCGAGATAGTATCAGCCATATTTTGAAGCACTTTTTGATCTTTTGCAGACTCATTTGCTCCAACACTAATAACGATCTTCTCAAGAGCTGGGATAAGCATAGGGTTTTTAATATCAAATTCTTTAACAAGTGCAGGCTTTATGCTCTCGTTAAATTTATCTTTTAATCTACTCATCCTCTTACTCCTCAACTTTTGCAACATTTGAGATGTCTATTGGCATTTCTTTGTTGATGTGACCGCCGTTTGGAGTCTTGTCACTTGGCTTAATAGCTTTCTTAGCTAGCTTACAACCCTCAACTAGAACTTGACCTTTTTTAGCCAAAACCGCAAGAACTTTGCCTGTTTTGCCCTTATCATCTCCAGCGATGATTTTTACATTATCGCCTTTTTTGATTTTAAATTTTACATTTGCCATTATAACACCTCCGGAGCAAGTGAAACAATCTTCATAAAGTTAGCATATCTAACCTCACGACCAACTGGTCCAAAGATACGAGTTCCTACTGGCTCTCTTTTGTTGTCTAGGATAACAGCTGCGTTCTCATCAAATCTAATAAGTGAGCCGTTTTCTCTTTGAACTTCTTTTTTAGTTCTAACAACAACTGCTTTAACAACTTGACCTTTTTTGATCTTGCCGTTTGGTAAAGCCTTTTTTACAGAGCAAACGATGATATCGCCAAGTGTTGCGTATCTTCTCTTGCTACCACCTAAAACCTTAATACACATTAGCTCTTTTGCGCCACTGTTATCAGCAACTGCAAGTCTTGTAAAACTTTGAATCATTACTCAACTCCCTTTGCAAGAACAGCTTTTAGGCGGAAATTTTTACGAGCAGAAAGTGGTCTGCACTTGATAGCTACGATAGTATCGCCTGCATTTAGCTCGTTTTTCTCATCATGAACCATATATTTTTTAAATCGTTTTACAAATTTATGGTATCTTGGATGCATAACGCGTCTTTCTACCAAAATAGTAGCTGTTTTGTCGCCAGCTTTTTGCAAAACTACGCCTTGAATTTCTCTTTTTAATGCCATCTTTAGCCCCTTACTTCGTAGCACTAATTGCAGTATTGATCTGAGCTATCTCTTTTTTAATAGCACGAATCTCGTTAGGGTTACTTAACTGCATAGTTTTTAACTTTTGCTTTAGTGTAAATAAAAGCACCTTCTTCTCTTTCAACATCGCGTTTAGTTCTGCAACGCTCTTGTCTTTAATCTCAGTATATTTCATTTTCACTCTCTCGCGTTACAAATTTTGTTTTAAAAGGCAGTTTATGCATCGCTAGAGTTAGTGCTTCGCGAGCTAGTTCCTCGCTAACGCCAGCTAGTTCATAAATGATGCGACCTGGTTTAATATTCATTACCCACTCTTCAACACCTGCTTTACCTTTACCCATACGAGTTTGAAGTGGCTTTTTAGTTAATGGTTTATCAGGGAAAACTCTGATCCAAATTTTAGCCTGTCTTTTAACATGACGAGTAAGTGCCTGACGAGCAGCCTCTATCTGGCGTGAATTAACACGACCTGCTTCAGTTGCTTTTAGTGCAAATTCGCCTGTTGATAAATTGGTGCCACGAGTTGCATAGCCGCGGTTACGGCCTTTCATTTGTTTACGAAATTTCGTTCTTTTTGGTAACAACATGATTATTTACCTCTTCTTGCTCTACGTGGTTTTCTGTCGGCTTTTTCCTCTTCATTGCGCTCTGGTTGAACACCTTTTTGAAGTACTTCGCCTTTAAATATCCATACTTTTATGCCTATGTTTCCATAAGTCGTATGTGCTTCTGCTACACCGTAATCAATCTTTGCTCTAAGTGTATGAAGTGGCACGCGACCCTCTAGATACCACTCAGTTCTTGCCATTTCAGCACCGCCCAAACGACCTGCTACTGAAATTTTAATACCTTTAGCGCCTGATTTTTGTGCACCTTGGATAACTTTTTTCATTGCACGGCGGAAAGCAACACGACGCTCAAGCTGCATAGCAACATTTTCAGCCGCTAGCTGAGCTGAAGCTTGTGCCTTTCTCTCTTCTTTGATGTTGATATTTACATCTTTGCCAATTAGCTTTGCAACATCATTTTTAAGAATTTCAACATCTGAACCCTTTTTACCAATGATGATACCAGGGCGAGCAGCTACTACTGTTACACGAAGCTTCTTAGCCGTTCTTTCTATTAGAATTTGGCTAACACCTGCATAGTAAAGTTTTTTCTTTAAAAATGCACGAATTTTATAGTCTTCACCGATATTCTCTGCAAGGTTTTGCTTAGAAGGAAACCAGCGTGACTCCCAGTTGCGGTTGATACCTAGTCTAAGACCTATTGGATTTACTTTTTGTCCCATATTATGCTTCCTTCTTTTCAGCTTTAGATACTTCTACCATTATATGAGAAGTTGGTTTGCGAATTCTACTCGCAGTTCCTCTTGCTCTAGGGCGAAATCTCTTTAATACCGGACCAGCATCCACGCGGCAGCTACTCACTATAACCTCTTCTGGTTCAAAACCGCCGTTTGCCACAGCTGTGCTGATAGCATTAGCGATAAATTTTGCACCGCGATTTGGCATAAAGCTAAGACTAGCAAGTGCGAGCTCAGCATTCATACCCTGAACTTCACGAGCGATAAGTCTAGTTTTTGTAGGCGAAAGTCTTACAAATTTTATTGTTGATTTACTCATTTTACCGCTCCTTACTTACCGATTTTCTTCTGCACTGAGCCTTTGTGACCCTTAAATGTGCGTGTTGGAGCGAATTCGCCAAGTTTATAGCCGATGTGGTTTTCTGTAACATACACAGGTATAAAGCTCTTGCCATTATGAACATTAAATGTTAGTCCTATCATCTCAGGCACGATTGTGCTTCGTCTTGACCAAGTTTTGATAGGTTTGTTGTCATTTGCCTTTTTAGCAGCATCAACTTTTTTCATTACATGATCATCTACGAAAGGACCTTTTTTGAGTGATCTAGCCATCTCTATTTTCCTTTCCTTCTTGAAATTATAAGCTTATCGCTTGCTTTTTTACGGCGAGTTTTAGCACCCTTAGTTGGTTTGCCCCATGGTGTAACTGGATGACGGCCTGAGTTTTTCTTGCCCTCACCACCACCGTGTGGGTGATCTACTGGGTTCATTGCAGAACCACGTGTTTGTGGGCGGATACCGCGGTGACGGTTACGACCAGCTTTACCGATAGTTACGTTTGCCCAGTCTTCATTGCCAACAACGCCAACAGTTGCCATACACTCAGCTAAAATTTGTCTCATCTCGCCACTTGGCATACGAACGATGACATATTTTTCCTCTTTACCCATTAGCTGAGCATAACCACCAGCTGAACGAGCTATCTGAGCACCTTTGCCAGGCTTAAGCTCTATGTTATGTACGATAGTACCAACTGGGATAAAGCGTAGCTTCATAGCGTTACCTGGTTTAATGTCAAGTGCTCCTTCATCTATTGAGCCGATAACATCACCTACATTTAAGCCGCTTGGTCTGATGATATAGCGCTTTTCGCCATCTTTATAAGCGATAAGTGCGATACGGCAGTTTCTGTTTGGATCGTACTCGATCGCTTCAACTTTACCTTCGATGCCAAATTTTCTACGCTTGAAGTCGATGATACGATATAGTTTTTTTGCACCTGCCTCTTTATGGCGAGATGTGATACGACCGTTGTTATTTCTACCGCCAGTTGCTGGAAGTTTAACAAGAAGGCTTCTTACGCTTGGCTTAGCTGTGATATCTTCTGAACTTAGTCCAGTCATATATCTACGGCTAGGGGTATATGGTTTATATGATTTTATTGCCATCTTATGCCTCCGTGTTCTCTAGGCTTACGCCCTCTGGTAGTTTTACGTAAAATTTCTTGAAGTCATCTCTTACGCCAACTCTACCTCTAAAACGCTTAACTTTGCCGTCCATTCTAAGTGAATTTATGCGAAGTGGCGTTACACCGAAATACTCTCTTAAAACTTCTTTCAAGCCATTTTTTGTAACTTTTGGTGAAGTTTGGATAACTACAACGCCTTGTTCTTGAAGGCCAAGAGTTTTTTCTGTATAAATAATTGTTTTGATATCAGTTATATCTGCCATTTTAGCTCTCTTTTGTTATAGTTTGTAGTGCTGCTTTCTCAGCGATAACGGCACTATATGTTGCTACCAAATAGGCATTTACCTCGCTCGCATCTACAACATAGCAGTTTGCTAAGTTTCTAAATGCTAAAAGCGTCTTATCATCAAGCAAATCTTTAACGATTAGCGCATCTCTTAAATTTAGAGCTTTGATAATCTTAGCTGCATCTTTTGTTTTACCACTTTCAACTGCAATGCTATCAACGGCAAATAGCTTACCAGCTGTAGCTTTTTCGTTAAGTGCAAACTCAAGAGCAAGTCTTTTTTGCTTTTTATTTACCTTTTGGAAGTAATTTTTATTATTTGAAGGACCAAAAGCTACTGCACCGCCAACCCATACATTTGTTCTAGTTGAACCAGCTCTTGCACCGCCACGACCCTTTTGTCTCCAAGGTTTTTTACCGCCACCACTTACAAAAGCACGAGTTTTCGTATGAGCTGTGTTTGCTCTCATGCTAGCTAAGTAAGACTTAACATAGAGATAAAGATTGTGTGGGTTTACTTCTGCAAAGTCTGCAGGAAGCGCTAGCTCGCCTGACTTTTCAAATTTTTCATTTAATACTAAAACTTTACTCATTTTACAATCCTTATTCTGCCCATTGCGCCATTATGTCCTGGCACACAACCCTTGACAACAACTATGCCATTTTCTGCATCAAAGCTTACTAGCTCATTTTTAACAGTAACTTTTTCGTTGCCCATATGTCCCGCCATCTTCATACCTGGCTGAACGCGACCTGGCCATTCGCAGTTACCGATTGAACCGTGGCGTCTGTGAAAACGCGAACCGTGGCTCTTTGGACCGCCAGCAAATCCGTGTCTTTTTACAACACCCTGAAAGCCTCTACCTTTTGAGTTAAAGCTAACTTTTAAAACCTTAGCTTCACTTAATGGAGCAACATCAAGAGCGCCTGCTTCTGTGTTTGCTACTGTTAAGGTTGCAAATTTGTTAAACTCGGCAGTTAGGTTGTATTTTTTTTGCTGACCAGCTATGGCTTTGTTGTTTGTTTTTGTATCTGCGTAAGCAACGATAGCGCGCTTGTTTGCATCAACTTCACATACCTTAGCTTCAACAAGTCTTAGTAGTGTAACTGGTGTGCTTTGAGCAGAGACTGTTCTACTCATGCCGATTTTTTCTACGATATATTCCATACTATTATCCTTTTATCCGCTTACTTCATAGCACGAACTTCGACATTTACTTCTGGAGCTAGGTCGAGTTTTGTTAGGCTATCTACGGTTTCTGGAGTAGCTGCGACGATGTCAAGAATACGCGCATGAATTCTCATCTCAAACTGCTCTCTTGAGTCTTTGTTCACATGTGGAGAACGCAAGACTGTGTAGCGTTTGATCTTCGTAGGCATAGGCACTGGTCCGCGGACATCAGCACCAGTTCGTTTGACAGCTTCTACTATTGCTGCAACTGTGCGGTCTAGAACTCTGTGGTCATAAGCTTTTAGCTTAAGCCTGATTCTTTCCATGATTTTTCCTTTAAAAAGAACTTGTCGCAACTCGCGACCTCTTTACATAGATAAATTTACAGAGGATTATTTTGGCTTTTTAGGGCTTGAAATCGTGCAAACAGATATGAAATCTTTCGTAAAGAGAACGCGATTATACTAAAATTTACTTAAGAAATCAAGAATTAATATGTTTTTGTATCAAATTTTATGAATTTATTTCCTTTTAGAAAGGAAAGTTTTTATATTGCTGTGTTCTTGCTTTGTTTTATTTGTTTTCTATTCTCTTAATTAGCATAAACGCTAAATTACAATAACCATTTCATAGCTCTTCCAATTCTGGATTTAGCTTTACATTTTTATCTTTTTCACCCAGTATACAAGCTTTTGATAGATATTTTATAGCGCTATCTATATCGTTTTGCTCAAAAAATGCCATACCCAAATTACCACAACTCAAAAATTCTCCAGCAAAACACGCTTGAAATACGCCTTCTACTACTGATTGTCTATCTTTTGAGTCTTTGCTGATATGAGCTTTTAATGCACCTAGATTATTGCAACCCAACTGATCGCCACCTCTACAAGATTTCTCATATAGTTCGAGTGCTTTTTTAAAATCTTGTTTTACGCCTTGAGCTTTTTCATACATAAACCCGAGATTATTGCAGGATCTATAATTGCCATTACTGCAACCCATTTCATAAAATTCTTTCGCCTTTTTAAAGTCTTACTTTACACCATAGGTATCGAATGCAAATTGATAAATTCCGCCCATTGTGCAACAAGCATACGGATCTCTAGCCTGGCATTTTGTGTTGATATCATCAAGCAAGGCATTTGAAAATACAAAACTAAACACAATTGATTAAAATTCGTATCATATCGTATCCTTTTTAGCTACTGATTTATGTTTTTGTATTCTACCCCCCACTTAAAAATCAATAAAAATTAAATTTAATTTAAAATACATTTTTGACCTAAAATTTGTTATAATTTCCTTTTTAAAAGGATAAAAATGAAAATTTTAGAATATTTTTATAATCAGCCCTTAAGAAGTGTGAAATTTATAAACCGAAAAATGCAAATAACTTCACCAAAAACGCTAATAATCGGCGGTTTTGGCAGTGGTAAAACAACACTTGTTTGTGAATATCTAGCAAATTTTAAGCAAGATGAGAGACTTTACATAAATTTATCTGATTTACGAGCTAAAAGTGATGAAATTCTTTTAAATTTATCTGAGTTTTTGTCGCAAAAGCCTAATATAAAAGCTGTTTGTATAGATAATGCAAGTATGGCTGACTTTCACATATTAACTAATCTAAACACCGAAATTTTACTCATAACAACAGCCGACAAAACAGCTCAGCTTTCAAATTTTACAAAACTAAATTTGCCATATCTTGACTACGAAGAATTTATAGCTTTTTTCCGAAAAAACCTAGATGCCGACATGCTTTTTAGCCACTATCTGGCACATGGCAGAATACCCAAAAATACCTTTACTGACACAACCGAAGTAAGCGAAAATATACAAAATTTAATCCAAAAAGCACTTGATAAAACCACTTTAAATGTCTTAAGAGAGTGTGCCAAACACACAAGTGAAAATATAAGCGTGTATGAAATTTTTAAAGAGCTAAAAGAAAGAATAAAAGTCTCAAAAGATAGTGTATATGCGTCATTTGCAGAGCTTCAAAATATTGGCATGATAAATTTAATTGAAAAATTTAATGAACCTAATGCAGCAAAGCGGCTATTTTTTAGCGACTTTGCAATGAGAAATGCACTAAGTTTTAAAAAAGATTTTAATAAAAATTTCTTAAATGTGGTTTTTTGTGAACTAGATAAATTTAATGAGCAAATTTTTTATACAAAAGAGCTTGATTTTTTCCTTAATAAAAGGAAGCTTGCCATCATATGTAATCCCTTTAGTGAGCACGACTTGCTTATATTAAAATTTAAAAAACTTCACGCTACTTTAAAAAAATTAGGTGTCAAAAAACTGCAAATCATTAGCGTTGCAAATCAAGGCGAAATGGCGATAGAAGGGATAAAGTGTGAGATAGTACCGTTTAGTCAATGGGCTTTGAGTATAGACTTTTAAGATTTTTAAAAAACAGAAATAAAAAGAAAAACCTGTTTTTAATGCCTATAAGTTTGCAAATTTTATAACTTTAGCACCGCAAATTCTTGCATAGTCTTTTACATCAAGCACGATAGATCTATCAAGCAAGCCTGCATTAAAAGCTATCTCATCAAATCTTTTGAATAAATTTTCATCAACAACAAGCATTAACTTTTCATGAAAGCTAAATGGCGGTATCGAGCCAATGACACAGTCAGTTAGACTCGCTATCTCCTGGGTGCTTGCCAAAGACGCTTTTTTGCCACCAAGTTCAGTTGCCAAAGCATCCAAATCCGCCTTATGATCAGCAGGCAAGACAGCTAAAACATAAACTCTACCATTTCGTCCGCTAGGCTGCGTGGCATCAAGGCGTAAATTTTGAGGTACCACACAAGGCGTGTCTATCTCATTTACACCTTTAACACAGCACACCAAAGCTTTTGCGCCTTGCCCCAAGTGAGTTCCCCTAGCCTTAGCCACAAGCTCACTAGTCCCAGCATTTTCATGCTCTAGCACTCTAAATTTTGTACTGCTTTGCGTTAAAAAAGTTTGTAAATTTTTAAAAATTTTCTCACTCATATTTATCCTTTTTAGCCTAGTATCATAACATTTCTAGGCTAAATTTTGCTTTTGAGTGAGTGCTTTAGCCCAGAAATTCTCGTTTAAAGTATTCTCGCTCAGCCTTACACAATGGACAGGCTCCAGGTGCTTTTTTGCCACGATGAACATGTCCGCACACTTCACAAACCCAAGTCTCCTCTTCATCACTAGCAAAAAATCCCTCTTCATCAAGCATCTTTTTAAGCTCTAAATACTCTCTTTCATGCTCAACCTCAACTTTACCTATAGCTGTAAATAGCCTTGCTATGGCTTTTTTATCTTCATCAGTTGCTATCTTTGCAAAGTCTGGGTACATTGTTGTATGTTCATAGTTTTCTCCAGCCGCAGCGTCAAGTAAATTTTTATCAAGCTTGTCAATAGGATCATCTATAAGCTCATGATAGGCTTTAAACTCGGCTCTTGCGTGCCATTTTTCATTTTCAGCAGCCTCATAAAAATGCTTTGCTATGGCATGATAACCAGCTTCTCGTGCAAGATCACCATAAAGCTCATACTTGTTTCTGGCTTGTGATTCGCCAGCAAAGGCTTTCATCAAATTTACAGCCGTTAGGTCTTTTGTCGTGCAAACCATCTCTTCACCGCAACAAACAAGCTTGCCACCACCAACTTTTTGAACCTCTACTTCGTTTCCGCATTTTTGGCACTTATATGTTTCATACTGTCTCATGTCTGCTCCTTTTAAGAATTTAATTTATTTTAGCTCAATATTTATCAAAATAGTATAAAATTTGAGAATAATTAAAAAATATACTCAATTTTGGCTCCAAACTATATTTTATTTGACACTTAAATTTTTACTCACTTCTAAAAAATTTAAAAAATTTTTGGTACAATCATATCAAAATTTAAAGGACAAAGTTGAGAAATAACCTCATCATAGTATATATCGCGAGTTTTGTTGTTGTTGCGGCTGGATTAAAGGCAGCCAATGTCGTTGTTTTGCCGTTTTTAATAGCTGTGTTTATAGCTATCGTCATATCGCCTGCGATTGATTTTTTGATGAAATTTCAACTACCTCGCATAGTTGCGTTTGTGATCGTTGTAGCTGTTATATTCTCAGCACTTGGCTTTATAGGCAATGTTGTGATAAAGACGATAAATGGGCTTGTCGGACACTTACCAGAACTGCAAGTAAAATTTAATGCATTTAGCCAAAGTATGGCACTTTTTGCCTCAAAATACGGACTTGAAATGAGCAACATCTTGCAAAATGACTTTGATCCAAATAAAATTTTTAATACACTAACCCAGCTTTTACGAAGTAGCACCGAGATCCTTACAAAGAGCTTTTTTATATTTTTACTCATTACATTTATGCTATTTGAAAAGCATATTTTTGTTCAAAAAGTGGAGTATTTTGCAAGTAAAAATGCAAGCGCACAACATATAGTTGATACCTTTATATCAAACCTAAAACGATACCTTGCGATAAAATTTTTAGCTTCATTTGCTACGGGGATTATAGTTTGGATAGGTCTAAATGTGCTTGGGGTTGCCTATGCCCCGCTTTGGGGTGTCGTAGCATTTGTGCTTAACTTTATACCAACTATCGGCTCTATAGTCGCAGCCTTGCCAGCTATCTTAGTTACACTACTTTTAAATGATTTTGCAACTATATTTTGGGTCATTTTACTTTATCTAGCAACAAATATAATAATAGGCAATTTCATAGAGCCAAAATTTCTTGGTCGCGGGCTTGGGATTAGCACATTAGTCGTGTTGCTTAGCTTGCTTTTTTGGGGATTTTTATTTGGTATAGGAGGTATGTTTCTTGCCATACCACTTACTATGAGTCTTAAAATAGCATTTGATACAAATCCAAACACAAAATTTATAGCTGTCTTATTAAGCGATAAGGTGCAAAGCTGATAAGCCCCCAAAATAGGGGCTAAAATTACATAAAGATTGGTTATTTTAAACTAAACTCAACGCCAGCTTTTGCAAGCTCAAGTGTAGCGTCGATAAATTTATCCTTTTTGTCTGCAAATGGCATAAGGATAGGAATTTCCGTGCAAGCGGCTATATACACATCTGCTTGGATGTCATTTATAGTTTTATTAAAAAGTTCTGTGTATGCGGCGGTATTATTTGCCTTAACACCTTTATAAATGCAGTCCATTATGTCATCTAGCTGGTTTTTACTAATATCTGCTATCTCAAACCCTTGAGCTTCAAGGCGCTTTGAATAAATTCCAGCCTGAGTTGTGCCAGTTGTTGCTATAACGGCGATTTTTTTAGCATTTGGAAAATTTTTCCTGATAGCAGCAACGGCAATATCTGCAATATGTAAAACATTAACACCGCATTCACTAACTAATCTATCCGCAAAATAGTGAGCAGTATTACAAGCTATGCAAATAGCCTCACAGCCAGCACCCTTAAGCCTTAATGCCGCCTCTTTCATAAACGGATATGGATCAGCCCCACCATGTAAAATATAAGCCGTACGATCTGGAATTTGCGGGTAGTTGTCTATAATGATAGGTATATTATCTTGATCTTTTTTAGCATTTGTAAGCTCTACCATTTTTGAATAAATATCAATAGTAGCAAGCGGTCCCATACCGCCTAAAATACCTATTCTTTTCAAATTTTACTCCTTAAAAAAGAGCCAAGAGAAAAATCTCTTGGCTATAAATTTTATAAAAGAACTGGTGCGATTATAAAGCCTAAAACGACTGAAATAGTAACCATAATGGTACCAGGGATAAAGAACGAGTGGTTGATGATAAATTTACCAACCTTAGTTGTTCCAGTATCATCCATAGCGATAGCACCAAGTGTAGTTGGGTATGTAGGAAGCACGAAAAGTCCAGAAACAGCTGCAAATGAAGCAACTAATATCCAAACATCTTGTGCATTTTCAGGACCAGTCATACCAAGTGCTGCCGCAACTGCTGGCATCATAACACGAGTTGTAGCTGCTTGTGAGTATAGTAAGCAGCTTAGGAAGTAAAGTGCGATTGCTAGAACAAATGGATACTGAGTAACCACATCTTTTGCAACCTCTTTAATGCCATCAAGGTGACCATTAACAAATGTAGTTCCTAGCCATGCAATACCAAGGACGCAGATGCACGCTTGCATGCCACTTTGGAAAGTACTAGTTGAAAGCAACTTACCAGTATCTACCTTACATAAAACTGTTATCAAAAAGCCGATAGTTAGCATAAAGCTGATAATAGCTAGGTCGCGTGAAAGGATAGGCTTTTCAACCAAGCCGATACTTTTTGAGATAGCAAGAGCATAGCAAACTACCACAAAAACGCCGATAGCAAAGATAGCAACTGATTTTTTAGCATAAGGTTTTAGCTCAGTATATTCAGCTTCTTTAACTTCTGCAACGAGACCCTTTGCCAATCTTTCTTGATAGATAGGATCTTTTGAAAGGTCAAGATCGTAAAATTTATTCACAAAAAGTGAAGTTAGTATCATAGCTACAAATGTCGTAGAAATGCATATAAATAGCAACATCGGATAACTAACACCTAGCTTTTCACAAACACCAGTCATCGCAACGAAAGCCGCTGAGATAGGGCTAGCTGTGATAGCCACTTGGCTTGATACGACAGAAAGTGCTAGCGGTGCAGATGGCTTAATGTTTTGACCCTTTGCAACCTCTGTAATAACTGGAAGCATAGAAAACGCAGTGTGTCCAGTACCAGCAAGTATCGTAAGAAAATATGTAACTACTGGCGCTAGGATATTTATCTGCTTTGGATTTTTGCGTAAAATTTTAGATGCTACTTGCACTAAATAATCAAGTCCGCCAGCCACTTGTAACGCTGTAATAGCAGAGATAACAGAAGCGATGATAAGAATAACATCCATTGGGATATCCTTCATATCTACCTTCATGCCAAGCATTGCCAAAACGATAACGCCAAGACCACCAGCGTAACCAACCCCCATACCACCAAGGCGAACGCCAAGATAGATGCCACCAAACAGAACTATAAGTTGCAGTATCAACATTAGATCCATTTCAAGCTCCTTGTTTTAAAATAATTAATACAAACATAATGATAATACTTTTATCATTATGTTTTCTTTAAATTCACTAAAAATTTACTTTACCATACTTGGGTTAAGCATATTTTTAGGTTCTAGAATTTTATCGATCTCCTCTTTGCTTAGATATCCACGCTCTAAGCAAATATCTCCGACCGCTTTACCTGTTTGAAGTGCCTCTTTTGCTATTGAAGCTGATTTTTCATAACCGATATGTGGGTTAAATGCTGTTACGATACCAACTGAGCCAAGAACTGACTTCAAGCAAGCTTCTGGGTTTGCAGTCAAGTTTTTAATAGCTTTCTCACTTAGCGTTTTCATCGCATTTTCAAGGATAACGATAGAGTTAAATAGTCCATACGCTATGCCTGGCTCAAACGCATTTAGCTCAAATTCTCCACGCTCAGAGCAAAGCATAATAGTGACATCGTTGCCGATAACTTCATAGCAAGCCTCGCCGACTACTTCGCATATTACTGGGTTTACCTTACCTGGCATGATAGAGCTACCTGGTTGCATTTGTGGTAAATTTATCTCTCCAAGCCCGCATCTTGGACCTGAGTTCATAAGGCGCAAGTCGTTTGCTATCTTGCTTAGGCGAACGGCTGCAGTTTTTAGTGCACCACTAACATGCACAAAGTCTGCTGTATCTTGCGTAGCAGCGATAAAATCTTCGGCTGGTTTGAAATTTATACCTGTTATATCACTTAAAATTTTATGCACCGCTACCTTGTAGTCTGGGTGGCAGTTTATGCCTGTGCCTATAGCTGTTGCTCCCATATTTAGGCAGCTCATAGCCTCTCTTGCAGCTTTTATCTTTTCGATGTCGCTCTTAATATAGCTTGCAAATGCGTTAAATGTGTTGCCAAGTGTTGTAGGAACAGCATCTTCAAGCTCTGTTCGTCCCATTTTTATGACATCTTTCCAAAGCTGGGCTTTTTTCTCAAGCTCAGATTTTAGTCCCTCCATAGCTTTTAGTAGGTCGGTGAGCTTTGCATAAGTAGCCACTTTGATAGAGCTTGGATAGGTGTCGTTTGTGCTTTGCCCTAAATTTGTATGGTCATTTGGATGTATAGCACTGTAATCACCCTTTTTATGACCTATGCTCTCAAGCGCAATATTTGTCAAAACTTCATTTAGGTTCATGTTTGTAGATGTACCAGCTCCACCTTGTATCATATCCACAACAAACTGATCGGCATATTCGCCAGCCATTACCTTGTCGCAAGCCTTAGCCAACGCATCAGCGATACTTGGCTCAAGCACACCGACCTCTTTATTCGCAAGTGCAGCTGCTTTTTTTATCTGAGCAAAAGCCTTCACAAAAAAAGGATAATCTTTTAATCTTCTGCCAGTCATTTGGAAATTTTCAAGTGCTCTAAATGTTTGCACACCATAATACACGCTGTCGTCTATCTCAAGTTCGCCGATAAAGTCATGTTCTTTTCTAGTTGCCATTTTAGCTCTCCTTCTAATAAATTGGTTAATGAAATTATATGACGATAAAGTTTAATTTTAAATTAAATAAATAATTTTAAATTTTAAGTCATTTTTTATTATTACTAAAATGCCTATTTTTGGCTTTTTGTGAACATTTAAAGAAATTTTTATTCGTGTTTTATTTTTGATATAATTTCAAAATTCTAAACAAAAAGGTACAAAATGAAGATAAATTTAGATGATGTAAAAATAGAACCTGGCTGGAAAGAGATGTTAAAAGATGAGTTTTTAAGCCCCTATTTTGCAAAAATCAAACAAAACTTACTAGATGCAAAGGCAAACGGCACAGTCTATCCGCCAAGTAAACTTATCTTTAACGCCTTTAATCTCACGCCATTTAATACGGTTAAAGTTGTCATCTTAGGTCAAGACCCATATCACGGCACAGGACAAGCGATGGGGCTTAGCTTTTCTGTACCAAAAGGTGTGCGTGTGCCGCCTAGCCTTATAAATATCTACAAAGAAATTTACTCAGATCTTGGCATATCTGAGCCAAACTCAGGTGATCTCACTCATTGGGCAGCTCAAGGCGTCTTGCTCTTAAATGCCACACTAAGCGTGAAGGCAAATGAGCCAAATTCTCACTCAAATTTTGGCTGGCAAACTTTTAGTGATGCGGTGATAAAAATTTTAAGTCAAAAGCGGAACAACCTAGTCTTTTTACTCTGGGGCAACTACGCAAAAGCAAAGGCAAATTTGATAGATCAAGACCGCCATCTAGTCCTTACCGCCGCTCACCCTAGCCCGCTAGCGCGTGGAGCATTTTTTGGATGTAGACACTTTTCAAAGGCTAATACCTACTTACAAAATCACGGCATAACACCCATAGACTGGGACTTAAATAACGCAAAGGATATATGATGTTGAGTGAGATTTTATTTTACATAGCAGCTGGTTTTTTTGAAATTTTGGGCTGCTTTATGTTTTGAGAGTATTTTAAAAACGACAAACCAGCTTGGTATCTAGGCGTTGGCATAATATCGCTTGTACTTTTTGCCTCTGTTCTTACTCGTGTTGAGAGCGAGTTTGCTGGGCGTGCTTATGCAGCTTATGGCGGGATTTATATCATCTGCTCGCTTTTGTGGCTAAATTTTGTTGAAAAACAAGCCTTTACAAGATATGACCTACTTGGCTCACTCATCGCACTCATAGGCGCTATAATCATCATCTATCCAAATTTACTAAAAACTTAAGAAGCTAGGACTTATATCCTAGCTTATTGCCTACGCCAAAACTTTATAGCACAGCTATCTGAGTATAAGAAATTTTATTGTTTTCTTACTCTTCCTTTTTCTCTGCTTCTTTTTTTCTAGCTTCTAAATCAACTACTTTAACCTTGTAAAGTTCCACATCTCTTTCTTTATCTTGTAAATTTTCTTTCGCATTTTCTATTTTTTGAGTGTTTTTATTTTGAGTTGCTATCTCTAGCTCTTTTTTGGCTTTGTCTAAATCTTCAAGAGACTTATTATATCTATCTTTAGCTCTTTTTAGCATTCCCTCATCATAACTTACATCCCTAAATGATTCTACTTTACCAGTTTTAGGGTCTCTACCCAATATTCTATCAAGGCTACCCTTTCCACCTGGCATATCATAAGAGGGTTTAGTAATTTTACAATTAGTCAATGCTCTCATTTCAGGAGTGCATTCTTCTTCACTAAACTCAACTTTAGGGGTTGTGTCAATTTTTGATAAAATATCATCTATTTTATTAGCCTGATTTGCAACTGCAAAATTTATTAATCCTAATACCATTATCCCAATTAAACCCAATCTTTTCATCTCATTTCTCCTTATACTTTTTATATCTTAATTATATCATATTTTCATATATTTTTTAACTGCTTGCAAAGAACCAAACTAGCCTCTATCTCGGCTCGTTTTGCCATCACGCTTTCGATATTTAGGCTCAAATTTAGCCCATTTTTATCGCCAAATTCTTTAAGCTCGCCCCAAATTTCTTTGATGATTTGCACGCTTTCATTTAGATAATCACTTGATTTATTTAGCCTATCCTCAACGCTTGTTGGCACGCTAACACCAAGCCATTTTATAAAATCAAGCGTCTTTGCATTACCTGCCGTGCTAAATGTAAGAAAAATAGGCACATCTATACTAGCCTTAGCGCAATCAGCCAAAAACTGCCTCGCAAGCTGTGCATCAAAAATCGCCTGCGAGATGAAAAATTTTGCCCCCATTTCTAGCTTTTGGCGCATTCTCTTAGGCTCATCCCCCTTTTTAGCGTGGCGCTCACTTATGCAAACCCCACCAACCACAAGCTCATCAAACTCACACGCTATCTCATACGCCCTTTGTAGGCTTAAGCTCACACTTTGGTGCGAGTGTGTGGCGCCAACCAAGACATTCAAATTTGCGCTTTGTTGTTTTAAAGATTTGCGAAAACTGCTCTCATCATACGCCCCAGCGACCCTATAAAAGACGGGATTTGTGCTGACATTTAGGTAGTTTGAGTAATATCTTTGCGGGCTTAATGTCCCGCTAAACTCAAATGTCCGCTCACTATCACTTCGCCCACTCTCATCTTGCACCTCGTAAAGCACGAGTCCGTCGGCGTTTATGTCGTTTATGCGACCGCTCCATCGATCTGAAATTTCGCACAGTTTTTGCTCATCAAACTCAGCTTTTGGTGGGGTTAGAGCGTATAAAACTAGCTCTTTTTCTTTGTTTAAAATTCTGTTTTTTAGCAAGGATTTTCTTTAAAAAGAAGGTAAAGTTGCCCAAGCTCGGGCAACTATAAGTAAAATATATTAAAGTGCTCTAGCGATCTTAACCGCTTCGACCATATTTTTAAGGCTTGGCTCAACCTCTTCCCATTTTCTAGTTTTTAGTCCGCAGTCTGGATTTATCCAAAGTTGCTCTTTTGGAAGCACTTCAAGCAGTGCTTTTATCTGTGCGACCATCTCATCTACGCTTGGAATTCTTGGGCTGTGGATGTCATAAACACCTGGACCAACCTCTTGCTTATAGCCTACTGCTTTAAAAATTTTAAGCAGTTCGTTGCCTGATCTTGCCGTTTCTATCGAGATGACATCAGCATCCATAGCTTCTATAGTTTTTATAATGTCGTTAAACTCAGAGTAGCACATATGTGTGTGGATTTGCGTTTCAGGACGCGCAGAAGCGACTGAAAGCTTAAAGCAATCTACTGAAAATTTCTCATACGCACCGATATTTTCAGCCCTTAGCGGATAGCCCTCTTTAAACGCCGCTTCATCTACTTGAATGACCTTAATGCCAGCGTCTTGAAGGTCTGCTATCTCATCATAGATACAAAGTGCGAGCTGTTTTGCCACCTCGGCACGGCTTATGTCATCGCGCACGAATGACCAGTTTAGCATAGTCACAGGGCCTGTTAGCATACCTTTCATTATCTTGCTTGTCTTGCTTTGTGCGTAGCGTATCCACTCCACAGTCATCGGCTCTGGGCGGCTCACATCGCCAAACAAAAGCGGTGGCTTGACGCAGCGGCTACCGTAGCTTTGCACCCAGCCATTTTCACTAAACGCATAGCCCTTTATCTGCTCGCCAAAGTACTCCACCATGTCGTTTCTCTCAGGCTCGCCATGCACTAGCACATCTAACCCGCACTCCTCTTGAAATTTCACGCACTCATCAATGTAGGCTTTGATGTGGTTTTCATAAGCTAGTTTGTTTATCTCGCCTTTTTTGAAATTTTGACGCGCTACGCGAAGCTCTACGGTTTGCGGGAAGCTTCCTATCGTAGTCGTAGGTAAAACGCCGTAGTTTAGGGCTTTTTGCTGTATCTTGATACGCTCATCAAAGCTCATATCTCGCTCAAATTTACTTAAATTTGACACGCGATCTTTGACTGCTTTATCGTGTATAAGAGCCGAGCTTGCGCGAGAGTTTGCGCTTGCTTTATTTTGAGCGTAAATTTTACTTGCGACTTCGCATAGCTCTTTGTTGTTTGCTAGGCTAGTGATGATAGAAATTTCACTTAGTTTTTCAACCGCAAAGCTTAGCCAGCTTTTTACTTCATCGTTTAGTTTTTTTTCGTATTTTAGGGTAAATGGCACGTGAAGTAGTGAGCAAGATGAGCCGATGTAAAAGTCCTTTCCACCAAGCTTACTCTCAAGCTCTTTGACAAATTTTACCTTCTCATCGATGTTTGCCTTCCAAACATTTCTACCATCTACAACACCGGCAAATAGCTTTACATCTGAGTTTGCAAGAGCTGGTAGGGCTTGTGTGTTTTTTGCGCCGTGTATAAAGTCAAGTCCAAGACCATAAATTTTAGTCTTTAACACTTCATTTACAGCGTTTAGCGCGTGCTCGAAATATGTCATAAATATGATTTTAATGTTGCTTGAAACGCCTGTGAGTTTTTCATAAACTGGCGTGATCTTATCGCTTAGCGCGTCGCCCTTATCCGTTACAAATATTGGCTCATCAAACTGCACAAACACCTCATCATCAAGCTTTGAAATTTGCTCTAAAAGCTTTGCATACTCGCCTACTACAGCGTCTAAATGGCAAAACGCACAGCTATCATCTGTGGTCTTTGATAGCGCTAAAAATGTGATAGGGCCGATTAGGTTTATCTTTGTGTTTATGCCGTTTTGCTTTGCTTCGTTGTATTCGGCGATGATTTTTTCGCTATTTAGACTAAATTTCGTGTCTTTGTTTAGCTCTGGCACGATGTAGTGGTAGTTTGTGTTAAACCACTTTGTCATCTCCATAGCCACGGCTGACTTTTCGCCTCTTGCCATAGCAAAGTATAGTTCGCGTCCGCTAAGTCCGCGAAATCTAAACGGAATGCACCCAAGCGCGTAAATCGTATCAAGCATAAGATCGTAAAGTGAGAAGTCGTTGCTTGAGATGAGATCTATGCCGACCTCTTTTTGATAGGCCCAGTGGCGTGCTTTTAGCGTCTTTGCTGTGTCTTCAAGCTTTGCTTCATCAAAGCCCTCTTTTTTGCTCCAAAGCCCTTCAAGCGCGCGCTTAAGCTCTCTTTTTTCGCCAATTCTTGGAAAACCTGTAACGTAAGATTTTATCATTTTTATTCCTTTTTATTTTATATTTTTTAATTATGTTTTAAAGTGTTAAAAAAGTAAATTCAAAGGTGGATGACAGCCAGATTTTCGTAGTGAAAAGTGAAATTTATAGTATTCTTTGCCGATTAAATGAGAGGTTAGCTTGAGTAAATTTTTAACCTTACAAAAGTATGAATTCGCGCGGAGTTTAGCTCTCTTTACTCTGTTTTGACATGGGACGACGCATAGTTTTTCCTCATTATGTAAGTTTTGCGTAATTATAATATTTTTTGCCTTTTTTGTAAAGTAAATTTTAAAATTTTGTGAAATTTTTTCAAAAAAGTGTTAAAATTAAAACAAAAACTTAGGCTATTTTAAAGCTTTTTATGACTACAATTTGCCCACAATAAAACTTGGGGGCAAATATGCAAAATAGGCATTTTGATGTAGTTATCATAGGAGCTGGCACAAGCGGAACCGCGCTATTTTATGAGCTGGCAGCTTTTACAAATATAAAAAATGTTGCACTTTTGGAGAAATATGAGGGAGTTGCAACCCTAAACTCAAATGGTAGATGTAACTCACAGACAATACACTGCGGAGATATAGAGACAAATTATAGCTTTGAAAAGGCTAAGAGTGTCGCACAAATAGCTAAAATGCCAGTAAATTACGCCCTAAAGCACGGCTATGATGGGAAATTTATGTTTGCACATCAAAAGATGGTCTTAGCCGTTGGAGACAAAGAGGTCTCAAGTATTAGAGCTAGATATGAAAAATTTAAAGAAATTTACCCATATCTTGAGCTTTATGAAAGAGAGGATCTAAAACGGATAGAACCTAGCGTAGTCTTTGAGCTAGATGGCTCAGAGCGTAAAGAGAATATCGTAGCCATGGGCACTCACAATGGTACTTATACCACAATGGACTTTGGTGCGATGTGTAACTCACTTGTAAAAAATGCCCAAATTTTAGGCGGAGAAGGCTTTAAGCTTAAGCTAAATTGCAATGTTGAAGAGATTAAAAAAATAGGCGATACATTTTACCTAAAAACAAGCGATAAGCAAGCCATAAGCGCTAGCTATGTAGTCGTAGATGCTGGCTGTCACTCTCTTTATCTAGCACACAAAATGGGCTATGGGCTAGACCTTAGTACGCTGCCTGTGGCGGGTAGCTTTTACCTAACAAAAAAACGACTTTTAAATGGTAAAGTTTATATGGTACAAAACAATAAATTACCCTTTGCAGCGCTTCATGGCGATCCAGATATATTAGCTAGCGGTAACACTCGCTTTGGACCAACAGCGCTTGTCATGCCAAAACTTGAGCGCTATCACGGAAACTCTAGCTTTTTGGAGTTTTTAAGCTCTTTAAAACTTGATAAAAATGTACTTGAAGTCTTTATAAATTTGATAAAAGATGCTGACATTAGGCGATATGTTTTAAGAAATTTCTTATTTGAAATTCCACTAGTAAATAAAAAGGAATTTATAAAAGATGCTAGAAAGATAGTGCCTAGCCTAAAAGAGGAGGATATATACTATGCTAGTGGGTTTGGCGGAGTAAGACCACAGGTCATAAACAGGCATACAAAGCAGCTTGAGCTTGGCGAAGGGCGCATTAGTACAAACGACGGTATAGTCTTTAATATGACGCCAAGCCCAGGAGCTACTAGCTGTTTTGACACAGCACGCCGTGACCTTTTAGAAATTTGCAAATATCTTGATAAAAATTTTGATGAGCAAAAATTTAACGAAGAGCTTTTAAGCTAAATCTTTAAGAGCACTAACTAACACTAAGTTTATAAGTGTTAGTTAGTTTTTTGTTAGTAGTAAATTTTATTTACTTTTATAAAATCTCTTAAGTCGTCATATTCGCTGTTATTAAAATATCGCCACTTACCCTCTTTTAAAGTCCCAAGATCAACCCTGCCAAATGCAACACGCTTTAGCTCTACAACCTCAAGATCAAAATAGCCAAAAAACCGCCTTAGCTCACGATTTTTACCCTCATTTATCATAACTCGAAGTTTGGTATAACCACCACTACTACCAAAGATATCAAATGCCACAAATGGCTTAAATTCCATTGATTTTATGGCAGTTTTGGCATGTGCGCCTTTAGTTGCATCAGCTGCAAAAAATCCTTCTCTCATAGCGGTTTTTACCTCTTCAGTTATCTCACCTTTTACCTTAAGATAATATTCGCGTTCTATATCGCTTGCCATAAGTGCCGTTGCGATAGCTGGGGCGTCCGTTAGTAACAGCAAACCCTCACTTGCAAAGTCAAGTCGCCCAATACTAACAAATTTTGATAAACCGTTAGGTAAGTTATCATATATCGTTTTTCGTCCACGATCATCTTTTTTAGTTACTAACTCACCCTTTTGTTTATGATAGACAATCATCGTAAAATCCTTTTTGAGTCTTACGAGACGCCCATTTATTTTTACTTTATCATCATCACTAACACTAACACCAAGCTCACTAACAACTCTGTTATTAACACTAACTTTGCCCTGTCTAATAAGCTCGTCAGCCTCGCGGCGTGAGTAGTTTGTGTTATGAGATATAAATTTATTTAGACGCATTTTTTGCATTATTTTAATCCTAAACTTGTTAAATCATGAATATGAATCACGCCTTTTACTTTACCTTCGCTAGCAATGATAAGAAGCTGAATTTTAAACCTTTCTATCAAGGCAAGCGCATCAATAGCAAGCATATTTTCATCATCTAGTACTTTTGGATTTTTAGTGGCATAGTTTATAGCTTTTTCGTTGATATTAAAATTTTCACTCATCAAGGCTCGTCTAAGATCGCCATCACTTAAAACCGCAACTAACAAGCCATCTTTGTTAGTTAATAAAACATTGCCCATTTTACCGTGAGTCATCGTATCTATAGCAAGTTTTAAACTAACATCATCACTAACGATAGGTAAATTTTGTGTTAGCATTATATCTTTTACCTTTACAAAAAGTCGCTTGCCTAGGCTGCCTCCGGGATGAAAATTAGCAAAGTCTTCGGCTTTAAAATTTCGTTTTTGCATTAAACAAACAGCTAATGCATCTCCTAGTGCCAGTGTTAGTGTTGTAGATGTTGTAGGTGCGGCATTTAAAGGGCAAGCTTCTTTACTAACATCTATGCTAACAAATGCATCACAAAATTGACCAAGCGAGCTTTGATGACTTTTTGCCATACCAACGATACTAACACCAAAACGCTTAATGTGAGGCAAAATTTTAACTAACTCATCGCTCTCTCCGCTAAAACTGATAGCAAGCACGATATCATCTTTGCCTATCATGCCAAGGTCGCCGTGCATAGCCTCTGTCGGATGTAAGAAAAAGCTTGGCGTTCCAGTGCTTGCCAGTGTTGCGGCTATCTTTGCGCCTATATGCCCACTCTTGCCCACTCCAGTTACTACTACTTTGCCTTTTGAAGCATAAAGTAGCTCTACCGCCTGTGCAAATCCAGCTTCTAAATTTTGCGCTGCTCTTGTTAGCTCACTAGCCTCTAGCTTCAAAACTTCTTGTGCGATTTTTATAAGCTCGCTCATTATTATCCTTACATCACATATATTATCGGAACGATAGTTGGATACTTTTTAACTTTTCTAAAGATATGCTTGCGTATAACTTGCCTAATCTGGCTTTCAAGCATTCTATTATCTTTTAAAAGTTCCTCTTTGACATTGCTTAAAAATTGAACCAAAATTTCTTGCATCTCGCGACTAAACTCAGCATCTTGTTTGTTTGCAACAAGTCCGTAGCTAATAACACGCGACTTTCCGATGAGCTTTTGCTCGTGACTAGAAATTTGCGCGATAATCATTACAACGCCTGCTTCGGCGAGATTTTGACGGTCGATCACAACATCGTCAGATATTTGTTTGTTGATTTGATTATCTATAAATACCTTGCCTGTTTTTACAGTACGAACGCGCTTCATATATTTTTGGCATATCTCAACAACATCACCATCGCTCATTAAATACACATTTCTCTCATCAACACCACAGCTTATAGCTGTCTCTTTGTGTTTTGCTATGTGGTTGTACTCCCCATGAACTGGCAAGAAAAACTTAGGTTTTACAAGTCTTACCATGAGCTTTTGCTCCTCTTGTGCAGCGTGTCCGCTAACATGAATTTCGCTAAAGTCTTGATACGCGACCTTTGCGCCTGATTTTATTAAAAAGTTTAGAACGGTTGAAACGCTACTTTCATTACCAGGAATAGCTTTTGAGCTTATTATTATCTGATCGGTTGGCTTTATCTTTATATACTTATGTTCATCAGTTGCCATGCGATAAAGTGCTGACATCGTCTCGCCTTGTGAGCCTGTAGTTACAATAAGGACTTCGTTATCTTTAAATTTACTAACCTCATTTGCATCGATAAAGATTTTTTTATCTAGCTTTATATATCCAAGCTCCATAGCCGTAAATAAATTTCGCTCCATACTTCTGCCGATAACACAAACTTTGCGGTTGTATTTAAGTCCCCACTCAATAGCTTGATATACTCGGTGTATGTTTGAGCTAAATGTGCTCATTATAACGCGACCTTTTGATTTTGAAAATATCGAATCAAATGTCTTTCCAACGCTACTTTCACTCTTTGTAAAGCCATCTCGGTAGCTATTTGTGCTATCACTCATTAAACATAGCACCCCACGCTCACCATAGTAAGCAAGCCTACCAAGATCGGTTGGGTAACCATCTATTGGAGTATGGTCTATCTTAAAGTCTCCAGTATGAATTATCGTGCCCGCTTTTGTTGTTATGGCTAGTGCTGAAGCATCGATAATAGAGTGAGTTATATGTATCCACTCAACTTCAAAGTCACCGATAAGATAAGGTTTGCGTTTTTCTACTGAGCGAAATAGCGAGCGTTCACTCTTAAGTCCGTGCTCTTCAAATTTATTATTTATCATGCCAAGCGGCAGTGGCGTGGCATAGATAGGGAATTTAAACTCTTTAAAGAAGTAAGGCACTGCACCGATATGGTCTTCATGTGCGTGAGTTATGATGATGCCTGCTATCTTATCCTTTATCTTTCTTACATAATCAAAATCGGGTATAAGTATATCGACACCATGCATACTCTCACTTGGAAAACTCATGCCTATATCAACTATTATCGCACTTGTATCAGTCTCAAAGATAGTCATATTGCCACCTATCTCACCAAGACCTCCAAGCGGTATCACACGAACCTTATGATCACTTGAGTTTAGGTATTTTAATGGCTCGAGTATTAGCTGGTGAGCAGCCTCATTTGCCTGCATAGCTGAAGCTATATCTTGTTGCCAAGGCTCATTACCATTTAGTTTAGCTGGTAAATTTTTACGAATTTTTTTCTTTTTTTCGTTTTGTTTTTGTTCTGGTTTGTTAAAATTTTGCTCTTTTTGGTTAGTATTTTTGTTAGTGTTATGCCTTTTGTTATTTTGTTTGTTAGTGTTATCTTGAGTTGTTTTTTCAGGCTTTTTGCTATCATCAAAAGGTGCTGCAAAGAAGTTATCCACAACACTTTGTGCTTGTGTGCTAACTAACGCTGTGCTTGTGTTAGTCGCGTTAGTTTGTTTGTTTTTGTTTTTTGGACGAAAGCGGCGTTTTTTATTTGCCTTGCTCGTTCCAGTTACCTCGTTATTGTTTTCGCTCATTTTTTGCCTTTATTATGTTGTAAATTTTTAAATATAATAAGGCATTTAACTCATGCGGACGAATGTTTTGACTAAGCTCTAAACTCGCAAAAGCTTCATTTAAAAAAGCTTTATCGCAAATTTGGCTTAAATTTTTAAGCAAAGTCTTTCTTGGCGAGCTAAAAGAGCTCTTTAAAAAGCTCTGAAATTTTTCATACTCGCTAAAGCTTGCAAACACCCCATCAGGCGCGATTAGCTTTTGCTCTTTGCTTATCTTAAAAACTGATGACATTACCTTTGGGGCTGGTTCAAAGCACTCAGGAGCCACATCAAAAAGCAACTCCGTCTTAGCGTTAATGTTTGCCAAAACACCAAGTGAGCTAAACTCGCTCTCCCTGCCCTTACAGGTAAATTTTATCGCGACCTCTTTTTGCACCATGGCTATCACACCAGCACAAAAGCCGTCTTTAAGTGCGTTTAGCACCATTTTTGTCGCGACATAATAAGGTAAATTTGCGACCATTATATAAGGTCTATCAAGCAAGCTACCCTGCTCATCCCATGCTAAATTTGCATCTTTATGTATCAGTTTAAATCGTCCATCTTTGGCAAAATCTGCGAATTTTTGCTCTAAATGTGGCACGAGATCATCATCTATCTCGTAGCTACTCACGCTATATCCGCTCTTTAATAGCCAAGAAGTTAAATCACCTAAGCCAGGCCCAATCTCCACAACTCGCCCGCCAAAATCAGGCGTCGTTTGCTTGGGTATCGCTTGGATGATCTGCGTTAAAATGCTCTCATCTTTTAAGAAATTTTGACCAAATTTTTTCTTCGCTTTTAACATAATCCGCCGATTGTATCCAAAAAATACTTACAAAAGTTTTATTAAAAGTAAATTAGTTAAAAATATAAAGTTTTTACAAACAAAATAAGCCTACTTTTGCTACAATATCCAAAAAAGGATAAAAATGAACTACTTTGCAAAACGCATTATCCCTTGCCTTGATGTCAAAGACGGTCGCGTTGTAAAGGGCGTAAATTTCGTAGGACTTATCGACGCGGGCGATCCCGTGGAGATAGCCAAACGCTACAACGAAGAGGGCGCTGATGAGCTGTGTTTTCTTGATATCACGGCCACGCACCGCGGTAACAAAACCATCGTAGATGTCGTAGCACAGGTCGCTCGTGAGCTTTTTATCCCGCTAACCGTGGGCGGTGGCATAAGAAGCGTAGATGACATCTCGGCACTCTTAAACGTAGGCTGTGATAAGGTGAGCCTAAACTCAGCCGCCATTCACAACCCCACTCTCATCGATGAAGCCGCGAAAAAATTTGGCTCTCAGTGTGTGGTCGTGGCGATTGACGCTAAAAAAACAGAGCAAGGCTATCATGTATTTATAAACGGTGGATGCGTGGATACTGGGCTTGACGCCTTTGAGTGGGCGAAAGAAGTTGAGAGTCGCGGAGCTGGAGAAATTTTGCTAACTTCGATGGATGCGGACGGCACGAAGGCAGGATTTGAGCTAGAGCTTACAGGGCAAATGAGCCGTGAGCTAAATATCCCAGTCATCGCAAGTGGCGGAGCTGGGAGTATGGAGCATTTTAAGGACGCATTTTTAGCGGGAGCTGACGCGGCACTGGCGGCAAGCATTTTTCACTTTAAAGAGATAGAAATTTTAGCCTTAAAACGCTATCTTAGCGAAAACGGCGTTAGTGTAAGAGTGTAAATTTAAGTTTTAAGCTTAAATTTTAGACGCTAAACGCTCAATTAAAAACTTCAGCAAGGAAAAATATGAGAAAAATCGGACTAATAGCCGGAATGAGTTACGAATCAAGTGTGAGCTATTATATAGGCATAAACAAGCTTATAAACGAGCGTTTGGGCGGTTTAAATAGTGCTGAAATTTTACTGAGTAGTCTAAATTTTGAACCGATCGAAAAAGCCCAAAGGCAAAATGAGTGGCAAAAAGCAGGTGAAATTTTGGCAGGTCACGCAAAAATTTTAGAACTTGGCGGAGCGGATTTTATTTTAATATGCACAAACACCATGCACAAAGTCTATGACATGGTCCAAAATAGCGTAAAAATCCCTATCTTACATATCGCCACAGCCACATTAACAACCCTACAAAATGCCAAAGTAAAAAGCGTTTTGCTACTTGGCACAAGCTATACTATGCGTGAAAATTTTTATAAAGAAGTGCTTGTAAATGGCGGTGTAAATGTAGTAGTTCCAAATGAAAATGATATGAAATTTATAAATGATACAATTTTTAATGAGCTTTGTAAGGGCGAGATCACGCAAGTCACCAAAAATCGCTTTTTGCAAATCATAAAATCTCACTCTAATGAGATTAGCGGAGTGATTTTGGGCTGTACTGAAATCGGACTTTTGATAGAGCAAAAAGACAGCGAAATTTTGCTTTTTGATACTACACAAATCCACATAGAACAAGCTGTAAATTTGGCGTTGTCGTAAGTTTGATTTTATGATTTTTTTATATAATCCATTTTTATTAAATTTTACCAAACGTGTTCTTTTACAAAATGATGATACAATATTTTTAAATTGTATATGGACTACTGCCACCTTAACGCAAGTGTTTTTAAGCATATAAATTTAGTCTTAAAGACCAACTTAGTCAAAAACATAAAAATTTTATTTATCTAAAATTTGGATTAAATTATTTGCTATGTCACAACTATTTTCCCAAATTTCTTTAAAATCTTGATTTAAACGAGTATTTGCGTCTTTTTGCTAAGCAAACAAGCCTTTGTGAGAAAATATGTAGCTTTATCATAATCCGAGATAGAAAAAATATATTCCAATATTTGCACAACTTAGCATGTCATTATTTTGACATGAGCTTATTATACGCTCAACATCTGCTTGATCACCCTTAGTATTAAGATTTAAACTACTTAAATTTTGACAACCTAAATCATCTCCACCATCGCAAGATTTTTATATAAAATTGTATTGCCTTATCTAAATTTTGCTTTGTTTCTTGTGCTTTTTCATTTTTTGTCCTTTAAAAATTATCCTACATTTTACATATGCTTATAAAGTGCTTTTTTGGTTGCAAATTTATTAAAATTTAGACTGATTTTATATCATTTTGTACGCCACGATAGCTAAAATTTATCACTATTTTGCTATTATTTTAACTATTTTAAAATGAGAGAAAAAATGAGTAGATTGATAGTGTGTGCTGGGAAGAGTGAGAGTTTTGAGTTTGCCGTGCCAATCGGTATCGGACTAGTGGATAGTGCGATACGGCTAAGTAAAATTTTAACCAAACTCACCCTTTTTGATGAGCTAAAATGTGCGAAAATTTCAAGCGAAATCTTTCAAGAAATTTTGGCCACCGAGTATATCAAGTGTGAAATTTTGGCTAAATTCCTTGATAGACAAAGCAAAAATGGTAAGAAATTTTTGCCAAGCGAGGTTGTGTTTATAGGTACGGCTGGGCTTTATGATAGCGGAGAGTTGTTTGAAATTTTTGAGTATAAAAACGCTGCAAACATCGAAATTTCACTACTTGATGATAAGTCTTATGTGCCAGTTCCACAAGAAATTTTTAGCGATGTTTCACGAGAAACATTTATAAACTCATCAAATTTCATCACAAAAGACAAAGAGAGTGCAAAAAAGCTTCACAATCTGGGTGCAAAAGCGGAGAATATGGAGCTATTTTCCGTGCTAAAAACAGCCGAAAATTTTCATATCCCAGCTCGCGGCATACTCATCGCGACAAATTTTTGTGAGCCAAACGCACACGCACAGTTTATCAAAAATCACGCCCTAGCCAAAGATATGCTCACGCATTACTTAGAAATCGAAGGAATAATTTGAAAAATATACTAGACCTCACACTCGCCGAGCTTGAAACGCTCGTCACACCAAAATTTCGTGCAAAGCAAATTTATGAGTGGATATACAAAAAGTACGCAGACAGCTTTGATGAGATGACAAATCTCCCAAAAGAACTCCGCGAAAATTTAAAACAAAGCTTTCACTTCGAGCCATTAAAATACGCCAGAAGCGAAACCAGCCAAGATAAAAGCATAAAATACCTCTTTGAAGCGACCGATGGCTCACGCATAGAGAGCGTCTTGCTACCGATGAAAGAGGAGATGACGCACGAAGATGGGGGCATAAAACGCCACGCCCGCTACACCATATGCGTTAGCTCACAAGTAGGCTGTCGCATGGGCTGTAGCTTTTGTCTGACGGCAAAGGGCGGACTTACTAGAAACCTCAGTGCCGGCGAGATCGTGGGGCAAATTTTATGGATAAAAAGGGCAAACAACATACCATATGAGCGCCGTATAAACATCGTCTATATGGGTATGGGCGAACCGCTTGACAACCTAGCAAATGTCGCAAAAGCGGTTGAAATTTTAAAAGAAAATGACGGACTTGCTATCGCTCCTCGCCGTCAAACCATCTCCACAAGCGGACTTGCAACGCAGATAAAAAAGCTAGGTGAGCTAAATCTTGGGGTGCTACTTGCCATCTCGCTTCACGCCACTACCGATGAGCTACGAACGAAGCTAATGCCGGTAAATAAAGCATATAACATCGAGGCCGTTATGCAAGCGGTGCGTGAGTTTCCAGTCGATATGCGTAAGCGAGTGCTGTTTGAGTATCTCGTGATAAAGGGGCTAAATGACAGCATAAAAGACGCCAAAACGCTCGTAAAACTACTGCACGGTATCAAAGCTAAGGTAAATCTCATCTACTTTAATCCGCACGAAGGCAGTCCATACACGCGTCCAGATACCGAAACGATGATAAAATTTCAAGACTACCTATCGGCTCACGGCGTTAGTTGCACGATCCGCCAAAGCAAAGGACTTGACATATCAGCAGCTTGTGGTCAGCTAAAAGAGCGAAGCAAGGAGCAGATCACTCCAAATGCTATTAGTGAAAATCAAACTAACGTTAGTAAAAATGTGAGTGAAATTTCATCACAAAAAATTGCTAACAAGACAAGCCAAAAACAAAACTCACAAAGAGCTAATGCCGTTAGTAAAAACTTAATCAAAATAGCTAAATCAACGCTAAAAACTAGCGCTAACAAAAAGTCTAACAAAGCCACTAACGATAGCAGTTTAAAAACAGCAAAAAATAAAATCTCAAACAAAACTAACACTAACAAAAGGAGTAAGGCGTGAGTGTTTTGGATATAGCACAGATTGTATTTTTAGCAGTTGTGGCGTTAGTGGGAGTTGGCTTTGTCATCAAAGTCGTGCGCGATGAGAAGAAGTGAGTTTAATTATCTGCAAAATAATCGTTGCTAGTTAAATACAATTTTATAGCCATAAAATAAAATGGCTATAAATCAAATCTACTAACATTTTCATGAGACATAAAATTATTTTACCAAACAAAAAATACCAACAAAACCGATACAAATGAACTAAATTTATAATAGTATCAAAAAATCTACACCAAACAATAACCAATAACAAGATACATTATGATGGTGTTTTACACAAAACTAAACGTTACCTTTTTGTTTTATCTCATCTAAACTATTTACAATAACAGCCACAATTAAATTTAATACGACAAAAGAAACTATAAAAATATAACCAACAAATAATATCCATGCATATGGATAAAGCTTCATTATAGGTCTGACAACGCTCTCAGACCAACTTTCAAAAGTCATAATTTGAAAAAGTGTAAAAAAACTACTGCCTAAATCCCCAAAATACTCTGGAAACTCAGCTCCAAATAAATTTACGCACAATAATGCGTACACGTAATAAAATACCATCAATACAATAATAACCGAAAACATAGCTAGTATAGTGTGTAAAATAGCACTAGTAACAAGTCGCATAGAAGTAAAATGAGAAAAGACTTGCAAGAGCCGTAAAACACGAAAACTTCGCAGTATTATATAACTTATAGAAAAAATACTAACACCGATAACAATTAAATCAAAAATATTCCAACCACGCTCTACTTTATCTGTAAAAAACTCAAGCCTATAAACATAAAAACGTATAAAAATTTCAATCGTAAAAATAGTTAAACAAACATTATCTATCATGGCAAATAAAAACTCATACTTTCCAAGACTAGGTATGGTTTCAAGCCCAAAAACAACAGCATTTAGCATAATTACACCAAAAATAAAACTATTCCATAAATTTGATGATATGATTGTTTTAATATTTTGCATATGATCTCATTTTAATATTTATTTTTAATATTTTTATTTCCCAAAACAATAGCAAAAAGCATAATATATGGTATATTTTCACCTTCAAAAGGTAAAATTTTATCGCCATATATACACTCACCCATATCAAGCGTAGCACACAATACACTAGAATTTCTCCGACCATCGAGCCAAGTAGCAATATTATCCAATAATTTTTTAGGCAAATTTGCATTATCAGTTTTTAATTTATCCAGTGATTTTTTAGATTTTTTGACCCATATGGGACAAATTACAAAAAGAATTTTAAAGTCATAGCTAAAACGGTTTTTTGCATATCATAAAGTTGTAAAAAGTCATTAGATATAATATTTAAAGTGTTATTGCGTAAATTTTTATCATATTCTAAATCGATGCGTTTAACTTCCATGGCAATACTAAGATTTTCATTAAAAGCGACAAAATCGATAAATCTTTGATTAAATTTACAGTCTGATTTATATGCAAACTCACTAATCACGCAGTCAAATTGCTCGTATAACGCATATGAAATAGCACTATAATTGTATTTTTCACTAGGATATATAAGTGGAAAAACTATACTTTCTTCATTCATTTTATGAGATATTATGGCGGATTTTAGGTTTATTTTGAAAATTTTTTCAGTAAAAATAGTAAAAAATTTCTTAAAACTTCGCCCCTTATTTAATAAATCAGATGCAAAATATCTATCATCTAGGATATATTTGGCTCCCCAAAAATCCTCCATAAAGCTCACCTAAAACAATCTTAATGCAACTTTACCAGCGATTATAGGTAGCGGAGCCCCATTTGCATCATAGGTATTTGATGAGTTGGCACCATTTTTTGGCTTAACCTTATCTCCCTGGACTATCCATGTGTTACTTAAGGTTGCTCCATTTTTTGGTTTTAGCTCATTTCTTTCATAAATCCAAGTATTGCTCGAGGTTGCACCATTTTTTGGTTTCAATTCTCTACCATCCCACACCCAGCCGTCACACTCTCTACCATTCCAATTTATTTTTGGCATAACTTGCTCCTTTAAAAAGTTTTATAAGGAAATATTACATTCTATATCCTTAATAATTAATAAATATAAGTAATTATTACTTATATATTATATAAGTAAAGAAATATTTACTTTGTTGAGAGTTATAAATTCTTAGTCTAAAATCATACAAAAACAAGGTAAGTAAAATGGTAAATTTATCACAACGAGATATGGCTGGAATTTTGAAAATTGATACAAAAACTATCTATAATTGGCGAAAAAATAAACCGGAACTTTATCGTATTGTGATGTTAGGATTTAAATTTGACGAGCTTTTAAATCAAAATCGTAAAAATCTAGCAGAACTAGAAATAATAGCAGAAGAAAATAAAAATTTTAGGCTAAAATAAAAACTACTTTAAATTTTTATAAAATTCCGTTCTCACATCAACCGCACTTTTTATCTGAAATTTCTCGCCCTTAAACTCAAATGAAATTTTATCCGCATGAAGCAAAAGCCGACTTGCACCGGTGAGTTTTACCCGCTCATCTTCGCTCATCTCGCCGTCTAAAATTCTCACCACATCATCTTGTCCAAGCCCATAAAGTGGCTCACCTAAAATGCAATGTTGCACGTGAAACAAATGCAACCTTATCTGATGTTGCCGTCCAGTTAGCGGATAACACCGAAGCAAACTCGCGTCCACCCTTTCATCATAGCACAGTACTTCAAACACCGTCACGGTACTTTTGCCATCTTGAGCCTTGCTACAAATTTGCATTCTAGTTTTCACATCATCGTAGTTTTTCGCAAGTACCATACTTGCATTTACGACAAAAATTTCATTTTCTAAATTTATCCTATCGCGTAGCAACGAGCCAAAACCACTCTTTAAAAATTCTTGCTCCAAATTTTTGCCATTTTTTTCTGCTGATTTTTCACCGATCGTCAAAGCAAACACATCGCCATTTTTCACACGCCCAAACTCATCGGAGTAAAATTTCTCATCACTTAAAGCATTAAATTTCATCGCCAAACCACGCCTTACAAGCTCGCTCACGCACACCTTGCCACGCACCATTGCCAGATAGCTCTTGCTCACAGCCCTACTCTCAAATAGCCCCTTTAACTCCACTTGCGAAGCCTTATTTTTTGCCACGACGATGAGTCCGCTAGTTTCTTTATCCAGCCGATGAGCCACGGCTGCCTCTCGCCCAAAAAGCGAGTAAATTTCATCATTAAGCGAATATTGGCAGTGTCTGCCGTTTGGATGGCTTAGCACCCCGCTTGGCTTGTCAAACACCGCAAACTCTGCTCTTTCAAAGACTGGCTTTAGCCCCCGTGGCTCACACTCATACTCAACCAGCGTTACTTCGCCACGTAAGATAGCGTTTTTCTTACGCACAACCTCGCCGTTACACGCAAGTCTAGCCCTATCTATAAGGCGTTGTGCCGTTCTCATATCATATCCGAGCGAGATTAAAATTTCATACGCTTTTTTGCCGTCTGCAATGGCTACTTTTTTATTTATATAGGGCAATTTTTTCCTTCTATTTGTAGATTTTAACCAGCTTTTCAGAGCTATTTTTGTATAATCAACACTCCAAAATTATACAACATTTCAAATAAAGGGCATATTATGGTACAACGCTACTCTCGCGAGATAATGGCAAAAAATTGGAGCATTGAGGCAAAATATAGTGCATGGCTAAAAGTCGAAAAGGCGGCTGTAAAAGCGTGGAATAAACTGGGCTTTATCAGCGATGATGATTGTGATAAAATTTGTAAAAATGCTAGTTTTAATGTCGATAGAATCGATGAGATAGAAAAAGTTACAAAGCACGATGTGATCGCGTTTTTAACAAGTGTGAGCGAGAGTTTGGGCGATGAGAGTAGATTTGTGCATTATGGTATGACTTCAAGCGATTGTATCGATACTGCTGTAGCCCTTCAAATTCGCGATAGTATCGAGCTAATCGAAGCCGATATCGATGAGCTACTTGACGCACTAAAACAGCGCGCGAACGAGCATAAAAATACGCTAATGGTAGGCAGAAGCCATGGAATTCACGGCGAACCGATAACTTTTGGGCTGGTTTTGGTGATCTGGTTTGATGAGATAAAACGCGCCAAAGAACTCATCTCACACGCAAAAAAGGTCATCAGCGTAGGCATGATAAGCGGAGCGATGGGAAATTTCGCACACGCACCGCTCGAGCTTGAAGAGCTTACATGCGAAGAGCTAGGACTTGGCGTCGCACCCGCGTCAAATCAAGTCATACAACGCGACCGCTACGCACAGGTGATGAACGCAATCGCCATACTCGCGTCAAGTTGCGAGAAGATCGCGGTTGCCATTCGCCACTATCAACGCACCGAAGTTTATGAGGCGGAGGAGTATTTTAGCCCAGGGCAAAAGGGCAGCTCTGCGATGCCACACAAACGAAACCCAGTCCTAAGCGAAAATGTAACTGGACTTTGCAGAATGCTACGTTCATACGCACTTCCAGCGATGGAGAATGTCGCCCTATGGCATGAGCGCGACATCAGCCACAGCTCGGTCGAGAGATTTATACTGCCAGATGCGTTTATAACGGCTGATTTTATGCTCGCACGCCTTACAAATTTAGTTAAAAACCTAGTCGTCTATCCTGAAAATATGATGAAAAATTTAAATCTAACTGGCGGTCTTGTATTCTCTCAGCGTGTGCTTTTGCAACTTCCACAGCGTGGGATCTCTCGCGAAGATGCATATAAGATCGTGCAGCGAAACGCGATGAAGGTCTGGGCAGATCTGCAAGGCGGCAAACCAGCGCTAAATGCAAATGGCGAAAGCTTGTTTTTACAAAATTTACTAGCCGATGAAGATCTAGCACGCTCACTCTCGGCAGACGAGATAAAAGAGTGCTTTGAGTATGAATACTACACAAAAAATGTAGATAGAATTTTTGCTAGGGTGTTTGGGGACTGAGTATCAATTTTACTAGTCGGTAGTCAAAACCCGACTAGTTAGTCCTTTTGTTTTTCATATATTTTACAATTTTTTAGTCAGTGTTTTTAAAGCCAAATTTTGCTAAAATCTATATTTTTTATAAATAAATTTCCAAAACAAAATATCAAAAAATTTTAATTAAAATTATGATTTTTTGATATTTTAACAAAAGCATAAAGGGCAAGTTTTGAAAGTATTAAAACGCAATGGAAGAACAGAAGAGCTAGATATCAGTAAGATCAAAAAATACACAACAGAAGCGGTGGCTGGACTAGAAAATGTCAGTCTAAGCGAGCTTGAAGTTGATGCAAAGATCCAGTTTCGCGACATGATAACCACCGAAGAAATTCAGCAAACTCTCATAAAAACGGCAGTTGAAAAGATCGATATCGATCGTCCAAACTGGACATTTGTCGCAGCAAGGCTATTTTTGTATGATTTGTATCATAAAGTGACTGGATTTAGCGGCTATAACCACCTTCGAGAATACCTAGAAAAGGGAGAAAAAGCGGGTCGCATCGTGCCGGGATTAAAAGAAAAATACGACCTTGACGATCTAAACGCCTATATTCGCCCAGAGCGTGACTTACAGTTTGCATACCTTGGCATTAAAACGCTTTACGATCGCTACCTCATCAAAGATCAAAAGGGAGCGCCGATCGAGCTTCCGCAGCAGATGTTTATGGCGATTGCGATGTTTTTAGCTCAAAACGAGCTTGACTCACAAGGCTGGGCGAAGAAATTTTATGATCTTATCAGCAAATTTGAGGTCATGTTAGCCACTCCAACACTTTCAAACGCAAGAACCCCGCGCCATCAGCTAAGCTCATGCTACATAGGCTCAACACCTGATAACATCGAAGGCATTTTTGACAGCTACAAAGAGATGGCTTTACTCTCAAAATTTGGCGGAGGGATCGGCTGGGATTGGAGCAAAGTGCGTGCAATGGGTGGCAGCATCGACGGACATAAAAATGCAGCTGGCGGGATAATACCATTTCTAAAAGTCACAAACGATATCGCAGTCGCTGTCGATCAGCTGGGCACTAGAAAGGGTGCTATAGCTGTATATATCGAGCCGTGGCATATGGATGTGGGTGACTTTATCGACCTTCGCAAGAACTCAGGCGAAGAGCGCCGCAGAGCACACGAGCTTTTCCCGGCACTTTGGATAAATGATTTGTTTATGAAAAGGGTTGGGGCAAATGACAAATGGACGCTTTTTGACCCAGCTCAAACTGCCGATCTTTGCGATTTATACGGCGAAGAGTTTGAAAAACGATATGTAGAGTATGAAAATAACGATGACATACAAAAAAATGTCGTTATGGCAAAAGAGCTCTGGAAGAAAATTTTAACTAGCTATTTTGAGACCGGTATGCCATTTCTTGGTTTTAAAGATAGCGCAAATAAAGTAAATCCAAATGACCATACAGGTATCATCAGAAGCTCAAACCTTTGCACAGAAATTTTCCAAAATACAGAACCAAATTATTATAAAATCAAGATCACATTTGCAAATGCAGAAGTTAGACTATATGATGAGGAAGAGGATGTCAAAGTTGATAGTGGCATAGTAAAAAAAGCAAAAAAACTATCCGCACTTGATAGCATTGATGGGGTTGAAATTTTCATAGTAGAAAAAGAGGCCGAAGCTGGCAAAACAGCGGTATGCAACCTAGCAAGCATAAATTTAAGCAAAATCAACACCAAAGCCGACATAGCTCGTGTCGTGCCAATAGCTGTGCGTATGCTAGATAATGTCATAGATCTAAATTTCTACCCGCACAAAAAAGTAAAAGATACAAACCTAGACACCCGTGCTATCGGGCTTGGCGTAATGGGCGAAGCTGAGATGTTGGCTACAAAGCAAGTCAAATGGGGAAGCTACGATCACCTATCACTCATCGATAGCATAATGGAAAACATAAGCTATCAAGCCATCTATGCAAGCTCAAACCTAGCCGTAGAAAAGGGTATATATCCAACTTATGAGGGCTCAAAGTGGAGCAGGGGAATTTTCCCTATAGATAGTGCAAATGAAAACGCAAAAGCACTGGTAACTCGTGGCGGGCTATTTGACGAAGATGGTTGTGACTGGGAGAAGTTGCGTGTTAAAGTAAAAGCAGATGGTATGCGAAACGGTTATCTTATGGCTATCGCACCGACCAGCTCTATAAGTATCCTTGTAGGCACCACGCAAACTATCGAGCCTGTGTATAAACGCAAATGGTTCGAGCATAACCTAAGCGGCATGATACCAAACGTCGTACCAAACCTAAGCCCTGACACATGGCAGTACTACACGCCAGCCTACGAGCTAGATCAGCGCGTGCTTATCAAGGCTGGTGCGATCCGCCAAAAATGGATAGATCAAGGACAAAGCCTAAATATATTTATGAGCCTTGATAAGGCAAGTGGTGGCTATCTAAGCGAAATTTACACCCTTGCGTGGCAACTCGGATTAAAATCAACCTACTACCTACGCTCTGAAAGCCCAGATAGCGAAAAGGTAAATAACATCGCCGACCGCTCGATAGAGTGCGAGGGATGTCAGTAAATTTAGGGCATTAAAAACCCAAATTTCATACTCTGCAAAGCTAAAATTTGCAGAGTATTTTCTCCTTTAGCTTTTTTAATATATTTTTGTCGTCATCAAAGAAAAAATTTGCATACTTATCTGATTTATCTGCATTTGTATCGTTTTTGCTTGCTTTTTATCAGCACTAGCAAGCTTTGAGATGAGTGCGGATAGGCGTTTTCTAAGCTTATCTAACAAATTTTCATCATCTTTTTCTTTAAGCTTAACAGACCCATTTTCAAAACTTGGCGATGATGTGATGTTGGGCAGCTTAATTGATGTATCTTGTTCACTTGTTATAGTCCGCTTTGCCATATCTATCTGAGTTATAAAACCGCTTTTGCCATTTTCATATAAGAAAAAGCCACTACTTTTTAGCTTAGCAAGCGACTCATTTGTCTCAAGGGTATTAAAACTAAACTCACCCTTTGCGCTACCTAAAAATATCGCTCCTATACCAACCTCTCCAAGCCCAACAAGTCGCTGCCCGTCATTAAAATTTTGCCAAATTCTAAGCTTTTTGAAAATTTGATCATTTTCATCTATCCAGCCATTTTTATCATCGTCGTATTTAGCTAGATCAGCAAAGCCATCTCCACTTTTTGTCCCAAAAAGCTCGCTTCCATCATCTACCTTGCCGTTTCCATTTTTATCCAGTGCCAAAAAACCAGAGCCAGCACCAAGTCGTGAAATTTGATCTACTTCACCATCAGCATCTATATCAAAACTAAACGAACTATCACTAATAGTAGGCATCTTACCATCAAAACTTATGACTAACGGGTCAAAAAATGTCACTTCATGGCTCATGCGAACAACTTGTGTAAAGCTTCGAGAAAGGTTGAAATTTAGATCGAGTTTTATCTCTTTGCCATCTGCTTTTACAATTCCCTGAGTGCTAAAACTGAGCGCCTCATGTTCTCGCTCTACTTGCACAAAATTTGAAAGCTGTGTGCGAGCAGAGTTTATAACAAAATTTACCCTCTCATTTACATCATCAGAAAGCGCTGTAAGATTTTGTGAATTTACCAAAAGCTCACTTGCATCTACGCTTTTATTTTCACGGATTTTGGCTATCAGCTTTAGTGCCTCATCGGCTATCTTGCCTACTACGACTGGATCTGTCTGTGTTTTTTGCGCTCCTAGCTTTTTTGGCATTGTAATAACAGTTGCTTTTGAGTTTGTAAAAGTATTTTCGCTCGTGTTTAGTGAAGCTTGTGTTCCTAAAAAATTCTCCTTAAATGCAAAGCTATTTGCCTGCATGCCGATACTATACTCTTGTATCCTCATCGCTTGCCTCCTTACGAAATTTGTTTATTGGTAGATTTTTGCCTCTATATTACTTATCTGGACATAGATCTCTTTTGCCTCTCTCTCGCTAGCTGTTTGAAGCTGGGTATTTAGACGGTCAAGATTTTGTTTTAGCCTATCAAAAGTGCCTCTAGTGTCGTTTAGTATAGCCGCTGATGTGCTATGAGTAGGCGTATTAAAGCCAAAATTTGCGCCACCTTGATAGCTATTTAACCCATCAAAATTTCCATTTGGATCTGCTAAAAATACGGCTCCCTCACCAACTTCGCCAAGCCCTATGAGACGGCGTTCATTCACATCTCCCTCCCAAACTCTCAAACGGTTAAAAATTTCATCATTTTCATCAAGCTGCTGCGCTTTTTTCTCTGCCGCAAGCTCTTTTAAAGCCTCTTTTTTTAGCTCATCTTTAATCTCATTTTTTTTAGCAATCTTCTCTTTGCTAACACGCAAAATTTCCTCGCCTTTATCAAGTCGCGAGACTTGATCGCTCTCGCCATCTGCATCTACAAAAAAGTTAAATTTATCTTTTGAGATCGCTGGTATTTCACCGTTTAAGCGCACTTCTATACTTTTTGGAAGCTGAGCATCACGCCCGATACCAGCGGCATCAGTAAAGCTTTTTGAAAGATTAAAACTTAGCTGCACACTAAGCTCGTCTGTTTCATTTTTTAAAATACCCTGTGTTGTAAGCGTATGCACACTTTGAGTGGGTGGAGTTTGGAGTAAATTTTCATGGTTTGCGCGGGCTTCATTTATTAAAAATAACGCCTCGTCGTTTATATCTACATTTTGAGATAAGTTTTGTGTGAAATTTTGACCCCGAGCAGCACCAATGAGTGTATCATCTCGCAAGTCTTTCATCGAGCTTAACCCCTTATAAACAAGCTTTGCTATAGCCTGTGCGTCAGCTTGAGTAAGCTTTGAGCTCTCATCTTGAGTCTCAAACATTGAGTTTGTTTTGGTCTCGTTTGTTAGAACATTTTCGCTTGGATTAAGCATGAGCTGTTCGCTTGTATTTACCTCGGTATAGTCCATTTTGGCGTTATTTGTGTGTAAATTCACATTCAAGCTGTTTATCATCATACTGCATCCTTTTTATAATACTTCAAAGCTATATCGGCAAATTTGAAAATTTTTTTAGACTATATATAAAGATGTAGCAGAGTGTGCGAGGATAACCACTTCCTCGCACTGATTGTCGGGAGAAAATGAATCCGATGTAATGCAAAGACGAAATTCATTTTGTGGAGAAATAGTATCGTTATTTTACTTAAAATATATTTAATTATATAAATAAAATAACCTAAAAACGTATTATTATATTTTAAATATAATAATATAACTTAATGAAATTTAACATATCAAATGATTATTAAGTATCACTTAAAGACGATTTGGATAAAATCTTAGCTTATTCTTTCGGAGTATGAGAGATAATTCAGTAAAAAGGAAACACACATGAGCGAGATTATCGCGTATAAACTAAACGGTGAGATCATCGATACTCAAAGTATCGCGGGTCGCGAAAGTATGGCAGAGCCTATATATTTTGATAACTCAAAAGACGCACTTCATGTCATTCGCCACTCCTGTGCACATCTTATGGCACAGGCGATTTTGAGCCTATATCCAAAAGCAAAATTCTTTGTCGGACCAAATGTCGAAGATGGATTTTATTATGATTTTCGCGTTGATGAAGATGGCACAAAGCTTGGCGAGAGCGACTTAGAGGCGATAGAAAAAAAGATGAAAGAGCTGGCTGAGCTTAAAAATGACCTTGTTAAAACCTGCTCAACAAAAGCCACTATGGTAGAGAAATTTAAAAATGATGACTTAAAACAAGAGGTGTTAAAACGCATACCAGATGGCGAAGTTTCAAGCTATAGCCAAGGAGATTTTGAAGATCTTTGTAGAGGTCCGCACCTTCCAAATACAAAATTTTTACGATTTTTTAAGCTAACTCGTGTGGCGGGTGCGTATCTTGGCGGAGATGAGAGCCGCGAAATGCTAAATAGAATTTACGGCACAGCCTATGCGGACAAAGAGAGCCTAAAAGAGCATATGCGTATCATTGAAGAGGCTAAAAAGCGCGACCACCGAAAGCTTGGTGTAGAGATGAAGCTATTTAGTTTTGATGAAGAGGTCGGAGGAGGTCTTGCATTTTGGCTGCCAAATGGCGGACGACTTCGCTCAAAACTAGAACAACTTCTTTACAAGGCACATAGAGACAGAGGCTATGAGCCCGTGCGAGGGCCTGAGCTTTTAAAGGCTGATGTCTGGAAAAAATCAGGGCACTATGCAAACTACAAAGAAAATATGTATTTTACAACGATAGATGAGACCGAGTATGGTATCAAGCCTATGAACTGCGTAGGGCATATTAAGGTTTATCAAACAGATATTCGTAGTTATCGTGATTTACCGCTTAAATTTTTTGAGTATGGCGTTGTTCATCGTCATGAAAAAAGCGGTGCCTTACACGGACTTTTTCGTGTAAGAGAATTTGCACAAGATGACTCACATATCTTTTGTATGCCACATCAGATCAAGGAAAATATCCTTGAAATTTTAAGTTTTGCTGGAAAGATTATGGAGAATTTTGGCTTTGAGTATGAGATGGAAATTTCAACCAAGCCAGAAAAAGCCATCGGAGATGATGAAATTTGGGAAACAGCTACAAAAGCACTCAAAGAAGCACTCGATGAAAATGGCTTTAAATACGGCATAGACGAAGGTGGTGGTGCATTTTATGGGCCAAAGATAGACATTAAGATAACTGACGCTTTAAAGCGAAAGTGGCAGTGCGGAACTATACAGGTTGATTTTAACCTGCCAGAAAGATTTGACCTAGGATATATAGATAGCAACAACGAGCGCCAACGCCCAGTTATGTTGCACCGCGCACTTCTTGGAAGCTTTGAGCGATTTATAGGAATTTTACTAGAACACACTGCTGGCGAACTTCCATTTTTCATCGCACCTACACAAGTTGTGATCGTGCCTATCTCTGATGCCCACTTAGACTACGCTAAAAAGGTAGCAAAAGAGCTAAGAAAGATAAATGTAGATAGCGAAATAGCAAGTAAAAATGAAAGCTTAAATAAAAGAATACGAACGGCTGAAAAGCAAAGGGTGCCTATGATAGTTGTGCTTGGTGATAGCGAAGTGGCAAATGAAAGCATCGCACTAAGAGACCGTCATGCAAGAGAGCAAAGAGAGCTTGGCTTAACGGAGTTTGTAAAAGAGCTTGAAGCAAAAGTGGCTGAGGTTAAATTTTGATATTTTGGCTAAAAGCTATGAAATTTAAACTAGGTTTGGCTGCATGCTAGACCTAGTTTTGCTACAAAAAATGCAAAGAACTTATAATAAAATAAAATTTTACGCAAATAACAACAAATTTAAAACAAAATTAGGATATAATCAAGAAATTTCATTTTAAAGGAAAATATTAATTGAGTAAAGAACAAGAAGTGTTGCTCAACGAAGACATAAGAGCGAGCGAGGTTAGGTGTGTGGGCGATGATGGCACAGCTTATGGTGTCATATCAAGAAATGAAGCTTTAAAGATAGCCGAGAAAATGGGGCTTGACTTGGTGCTTATCGCACCTGATGCAAAGCCACCAGTTTGTAAAATAATGGACTACGGCAAATTCCGCTATCAGCAAGAAAAAAAGCAAAAAGAGGCCAAGAAAAAACAAAAAGTTATCGAGGTCAAAGAGCTTAAACTCTCAGTCAAAATCGCACAAAATGATATAAATTTTAAAGTCAAACACGCACTTGAATTTCTAAGCGAAGGTAAGCATGTTAAATTTCGTGTATTTTTAAAAGGTCGCGAGATGGCACAGCCAGAAGCTGGCGTAGTCATGCTAAACAAAGTCTGGGAAATGGTAAAAGATCATGCCGAAAGAGATAAAGAGCCAAATATCGAAGGCAGATATGTAAATATGCTAGTAGTGCCTAAAAAGGCGTAAATTTAGGGGCTTTGCCCCTTTTGCTCATCAAATTTCTCCAAAATAAACCTGCACACATAAAGCTATTAGTGTCAAATTTAACTAAATATAACATAACCTTTTAAAAGCTAAGATTTACCCAATAAAAACTACTTTGGCAAAGATTTAATATTTTTGGAACAGATATTGCTTGTATAAGCTTAGAAAAATTTAAAGGATAAATATGCAAGCTTTTAGTGGTGCAAAAAATGCTATCGATCTGCTAGCTACAAGCAACAGTAAAAAAAGCTCTCCTACTAACAAAAAAAGTGGTGGTAGTGGCGAGTTTTTATCGATGGTTATGGATGCAGCAGCCAACAAGACAAACAAAGGTGCGGCACTTAGCGAAAAAGATGTTAAAGAGATTGTCAAATCCGTTGCCATGCAAACTCAGCAGCAAGAGCAAGCAACAGCTGAAGCTATGAGCAAAATCAGCGAAGAGATCACAAACAAGCTTGATGATGCTACAAAAACAGAGCTTTATGAAAATGCAAATTTTATGCAGCTTTTACAAGTTTTAGAGATACTAAATGGCAATGAAAAGATAAGCAAATTTCCAGACTTTAGCTCAAAGATAGCGAGCTTTCTTAGTGTTCCTGAAAATGTTGAAGAGCTTAGCAATGTTAAAAGTATCAACGAGCTTCTTGATCTGGCTAAGAAATTTGACCTTGGACTTGAAAATATCAAGATAACAAAAGAGGATGTAACCAAACTTGGTGAGATGTTCAAAAATCTTGGCAAAAATGACTTTTTTACACCTGCCATGCCTGCAAATACAATAAATACCGAGCTTAAAAACCAAGTTGAGCATACGATACAAAAGAGTAAGCCAGAGCAAGCACCAAAACTAAACGAGCTTTTAACGCAAGTTACTAAAGTCGCTGAACCCGCTAAAACACAAGCTCCAACACCTGAAGTTCAACTAGATGAGACAAGCGATGAGCTAGTTAAAGAAGCCCCAAAAACAGTGGCAACTGACACACTAAACGAAGCTTTAAAATCTATACCAAAAGATGGTGCAAAAGAGCAAAAGGTAAATTTACAAAGCCTGCTTTTCCCTGAGCGACAAAGTGGCACAGAAGAGCAAGCCAGCGAGGGAGCCTTTGAACAAACGAGCGATAACAGTGAGCTAAATGCCATGGTGCGCGACATAGCCAAAAACGCGCAGTCACAAATACAAGGCAGACTAACATCACAAACACTTAGCAACTTTAGTCAAAATTTAGCCGAGCAGATAGAAAACTACAAGTCGCCTTTTACTAGGGTAAATATCACTCTTAATCCGCTAAATTTAGGTGAAGTAGAGGTATTAATGGTAAATCGCGGTAATAATCTACATGTAAATTTTAACTCAACTACCGCAACCATGAATCTCTTTTTGCAGCACCAAGCGGAATTTAAGGCAAATATGGTAAATATGGGCTTTACAGAGCTACAGATGAACTTTAGTGATCAAAACCAAAAGCAACAAGAGCAGGGCAAAAGAACTTATAAAAATTTAGACAATAGCGAATTTGATGGTGAAGATGAGCAAAATGTAGCTTCGCTAGAGCTTGTCATACCAAGATATGTATAAAAAATAAAAGGAGAAACCATGTCAACAAGCATTTCTGATATATCAGGACAGTTTACATCTGAAAAACTAAAAGCAAAAAAGGATGCTGAAAAGCTAGCTAAAGCGGACGGCACAAACCCGTCAGCACAGCTTGATAAAGATGCGTTTATGACGCTTTTACTTACCGAGTTAAAATATCAAGACCCAACAGCACCCATGGATACTGAAAAGATGCTAACACAAACCAGTCAGCTAGCCACGCTAGAAATGCAAGAAAATACAAACTCAACGATGAAAGAGCTTGTAAGTCAGCTAAAATCAAACTCAAGCATGTATGCGCTAAGTTCGCTTGGTAAGATGGCTACACTTGGAAGTGATTCTATTAGCGTAAAAGAGGGCGAAACAAACATAAAAGTGCCTATTTATATACCAAACGACCTGAAGTCTGGCGTAGTTGAGATCATGGATAATAGCGCAAGTGGCAATGTCATAAAAAGTATAAAAGTAGAAGATCTAAGAGCTGGTACAAATACCTTTGACTGGAATATTTCTAAAAATGATGGCACTACGGCTGCACCTGGTAGCTATAGGGCTAGAATTCGATACACAGACACTGAGGGTAGGGCTCAAAGTGCAAACTACGGCACATACCCAGTTGAGTCTGTAAAATTTGTTGATGGCAAGGCGCAAGTTAAGATAGCAGGCGAATACATCTCAACGGATGCTATAGCTGAGTATTACAACGCGCCGAGCATAGAAAGCAAGGCAAGCTCTAGCACTCCAAACCAGCCACAGCCAGCACCATCTACAACGCCTTCACCAGCAACCCTAGCTAGTGATGCTGAAAATGCACTTGCCGATGCTGCTGAAGCCGCCTATAACTCGCTACTAAATAGAGGATAACAAAAGCCATGATGCGGGGATTTTATAACGGTGTCTTGGGTATAAAAACCCAAAGCGTTGGTATGGATGTTTGGTCAAATAATATATCAAACATCAACAACGCAGGCTTTCGTGCCTCAAGGCCGGAATATAAAACAGTTTTTGACCAAACGGTCTATGCGGCTGGTAACAACCCAACAACAGACCAAGTAGGTCTTGGTGCAACAGTACAAACAACAGCGTTAAATATGAACACAGGTAGCTTTCAAGCTACTGAAAACAAATTTGACTTTGCCATACAAGGGGACGGCTTTTTTGGTGTTAATGACCGACATGGAGACACCTATTATACAAGGGCTGGAAATTTTGATGTAGATGCGGCTGGAAATTTGGTGGATAACTATGGAAATTTTGTTCAAGGCACTATGAACACTTTAGCTCCTATAACCCCAAGTGCTGCTGCTATGAAACAATACGGCTCAACAGGTGCAACCACTCCAGCTTATACTGTAACTGACCTATCTCCGCTTAAGATGGCTGGCACCGATGCACAAACAAACATAAAGCTACCAAGTTTTTTATACCAAGCAGCGAGCCCAACAACAAAAGCTATCATACAAGGAAATTTAAATTCTCAAAGAAAAAGTGAAAATTTAAGCCTTACGCTTGATCCAGTAAGCTACACAGCCACAACAGATGACACAAAAAAGACTATCAGCATAAGTGGAAATGCCAAAAACAGTCCAAATGTCCTAAATTTTAAAAAAGGCGATGCTGTAGCTGTTAAGGTAGGAGATGCTAATGGCAAATTTATAGATATTACCGCATGGCCAGATGAAAATGGCGACTGGAGCATAAACGACTACTCTTTGGACTATATGGATATGGCAAGCGTTAAGGTCGCTTCTGCAACTCTGGCAACATCTCAGGAAGTTGCAAATAAGCAAAAAATTTCAGCTGAGCTTGTAGGAGCAAATGGCGAACGAAATATGCTAAATATAAATTTCACCAAGCAACTTCCACAAGTATCAAACGCAACATCTTGGGATGCTATAGCTACGATAACCGATCAAAGCGGTAGCGTCATAGCAACTCAAGCTGGCACGCTGGTATTTGATGAAAATTCACATCTAGTCTCGACCACACTATCAAGTATTGGTGGCGTAGCGCTTGACTTTGGCGGAACTGGCGACGGCAGTGTTTATGATGGTCTTAGAAGCTCGGTCTCATCTGGCATGACAAATGTAAAAACAGATGGGTATCTGGAGGGAATTTTGAAAGAGTATGCGATGGATGCCAACTCAACCATCGTAGCACAAATGAGTAATGGTAACACCTTTGAGGTTGCAAAGCTTGGGATTTATCACTTCATCAACGATCAAGGTCTAGCAAAAATAGGCGACAACACATTTACAAGAACGGTAAATTCTGGCAATCCCTACTTTCATACCAATGCCGCTGGCGAGTATGTATATGGCGTAAAACTTCGCTCAAGTATGCTTGAGATGAGCAATGTCGATTTAGGTACCGCACTAACTGAAGTCATCGTAACACAAAAAGCCTATGACGCAAGTTCAAAAAGTATCACAACAAGCGATGAGATGATCCAAACAGCTATCCAGATGAAAAAATAAACATCTTGACTGATAGTCTGAAATTTTATAGATATTTTACCAGCCTTTAACCAAAGGGCTGGTTTTTACTTAGTATTAGCTTTTTACAGGATTTATAATACAAATTTTAAATTTTATCACTCAAACAACTACAAAATTTTACATTTTTAAAAGTAAAATTTGGAACACTTATTGCTTACCAAAAGATAAAATAACATTTTAAAAGGATAAAACTATGATGAGATCACTTTGGTCTGGTGTTTCTGGCATGCAAGCCCACCAGATAGCTATGGATGTCGAAGGTAATAACATTGCCAATGTCAATACAACTGGCTTTAAATACTCTCGTGCAAATTTTGCTGATATGCTAAGCCAAACTCCAAGCATTGCCACGGCTCCACAAGGTGAGTTAGGCGGTCAAAATGCTACACAAATTGGTCTTGGAACTACGATAGACTCAACAACTAGAATTTTTTCACAAGGCACATTAAAAACTACTGATAACAACAAGGACCTAGCTATACAAGGTAATGGCTTTTTCATAGTAAGCCCAGATGGCGGCAAAACAGATATGTATACAAGAAATGGTGAGTTTTTATTTGATAGGGCTGGTAACTATGTAAATAGCAGTGGCTACATCGTTCAAGGCTGGACAAGAGACGAAGAAACTGGTGCAATAGACTCGACTGGACCTATTAGCAATATCGTAATCAAGCAAGGACTTACAACACCAGCAAGAGCAACAACCACGATGAATATCAAGGCAAATCTTGACAGTGGCAACTCCATAGGCGCACGCTCGATACCTATCTACTCGCTAGATTCTTATGGATTAGGTCGAGACTCAAACGGAGATGGAGCGATTTTTGGAACCGAAGTTCATAACGAAAATGATCTAAATTCAAATCAATTTTATACAAATGCCAGAAATGAGCAAATTTTAACAGAGCGTGGCGTAGATCTAGCTGTGCTGTTTAACAAAGATGGAAATGCGGTATCACTTCGCGAGGGTCAAGGTCTCTGGGTAAGTTACGCAAATGCAACTACTCAGCCTTACTCTATTGGTAGCCCAAATGCAGCAGATATAGGTAAGCTTCCAGCAGGAACGGCACTTGATATAACACTAAATGGTGTATCAATAAAAAGTAATGCTATAACCTCAATAAGCGATGTAGCAAATCTAATAAATGCACAATATAATACAACTGGCGTTAAAGCTGAAATTTCAGCTGGAAATCAGCTAACGCTAATAAACCGCAACAATTCAGGCACAACGGCCCAATCAAAAAATATACATATGGTTGTAAATGCTGGCGATGGTACAGGATTAAGCAACATTGATGTTATAACAGCATATCAATATGTCTACACATCTACATCAACAACACCTATTCATGACACTAACGATAGCGTTGCAAGAAAAGTAAATACAACAGAAGATCTTCGTGCAGCTATGCAAAAAGATGCCAGATACTATGTTGATTATGATGGTAATGGCACTATCGATAACTCAGCTGCTATAGCAGCTTCGAATGCAACTGAAGCGCTTGCTACTGGTGGCTTGGCCGCAGCAAGAGCAGTCTTAGCAGCAGCAAATCCTGCTCTACAAACTACATATGATAACGCTATAACCGCGGCAAATAATGCAGCAACAGCAGCTGGCATAGTACTAACAGAGACCCAACGGCACTTAGCTGGCGTAAAAGCTCTTAACGCACTTTCTGTCGATGCAAACGACGGTGCAACTTTTACAGTTAATAAGCAAGGTCAGTTTCAACTAGAAAATCCAGCTGATGGAGTAGCAGATAAAGCACTTTATATGAGCATTACAGGTCTTACCAGCCAAGCTACTGGAACCGATCAAGCTGTAAATGAAAATGTTCGCTTAACAACTTTAATGGCGCCTCTTGAAGGCTCTTTAAGCCCGAGCAATGCGATCCGTACTAGTGCGGAAATGGTTATGTCAAGTCATGGCTCTACGATAGAAATTTTTGACTCTCTTGGCTCAAAACATACCGTAAGCGTAAAATGGGCAAAAATAGGGACTACTTTAGATGGTGGAACTGAGTGGAATATGGTTATTCAAGTACCAGAGCCAGCAGAGATAAATTTCTCAGGTGAGGGTCCAGCAAATGTTATCACTGGTTCACTACGATTTGATTCAAAAGGTACGCTATCTAGTTATAATCCCGCAAGCTTTACATTTACTGCAAACAATGGTTCAGCATCAGGACAAAGCGTGCGTCTTGACTTTGGCCTAAATAATGAAAACGGTGGCTTAACAAGCTTTGACAGAGACTCATCTACCGAATATGTAACACAAGATGGCTACGAAGGTGGAATCTTACAAGATGTAAAAATAGATGAAACGGGTACTATCATAGGTGCATTTAGTAACGGCAAGAGCTTTGGTTTAGCAAAGGTTGCACTTGCGACATTTACAAACAATGAGGGTCTTGTTTCTGAAGGTGGTAATATGTTCTCAGCAAGCGCAAACTCAGGCGAACCGGTCGTAGGTGCGGCAAGCATGGGAAGCAAGGGTAGTATAGCAGCCGCAAAGCTTGAGCAAAGCAATGTCGACTTAAGCCGTGCACTAACCCAGCTTATCGTTATCCAGCGTGGTTATCAAGCAAACTCAAAAACCATCACCACAAGTGATGAGATGCTAAACACTCTACTTCAGCTAAAGAACTAATATTTAGCTACTTCTTTCTAGCCCGCAATATGTGGGCTAGCCCAAATTTTAAAGGTTTAAAATGAAAAATTTTCTCTTTCTTTGTTTGTTTTTAGGCTTTGCAGCCGCTAATGACTGCTCACACCCTGATATACAAAATATGCTAAATGAACTAAACAAAAACTACCCACAGCAAGTTGATAAAGTCACTCTGATAACAAACACAAGTTGTACTAATAAAGAGCTAACTTACGCATACTCACTACTTACAAACGATGAGGTGCCATTTCATAAATTTACAGATGAAATGATAGCAGAATTTAACGCCAAACAAAGGCAGTTAATGAGAAATTTTATCTGTACCGACCCAGAAGTAACCGAGCTTAGAAATTATGTAGATAGGATAGTTTTTAGATATAATTTAGAAGATGGTAGGTTTTTTACAAAAATAGCTATAGATTTTACTGAGTGCAAAAGTGGTCTTTAGCCGCTCACTCAGTCCCAGCCAATAACGGCACAAAAAGGCACTCATCAAAGATCTCTTCTTTTATATCACCGTCTGCTAGCTTTGTAAATTTTACGATATTTTGCTGGTTTGCCTTGCCTACTGGAGCAACCAAAATTCCGCCCACCTTAAGCTGTGAAAAAAGTCTATCTGGCACACTTTCACACCCACAACTAAGGATAATACGCTCGTATGGTGCATATTTAGCCCAGCCCAAATTTCCATCGTCAAATCTCACATGAACATTTTTTACACCCAAACTCTCAAAGCGTTTTTTTGCCTCCGTAGCTAGCTTTTGAATACGCTCGACACTAAAAACACGGTGCGCAAGCTTTGATAATATAGCCGCTTGATATCCGCTTCCGCAACCAACTTCAAGGACATTATCAACATCCTCACACTCCAAAGCCTTTGTCATCTTTGCAACGCTTAAAGGGGAGCTTATCCACTGTCCGCCCTCAATAGGATGGGCATTTACTGAATACGCGTGCGCGCTTATGGGAACAAAAATTTCACGCTCCGTTGTGGCTATAGCATTATACAAAGCCTGTGAAATTTGAACCTCATCAGCTATCTCATCAGCCAAATTTTGGCATTTTATCTGCTCTGATTGTGTCATTTATATTAATCCTAACTTTTTCTTTATATCTTTTATCTTTTCTATCTCAAACTTTGTCTCTTTTTTAAACTCTGCATCTGGCAAAAATACCCCAGCAAACTCCAAATCAAGCGAACTTGAAGCAACAACATAGCAGTTATTTATGATAGCTAAGGCCTTGCAAAGTGCCTTAAAATCATCAGCTCTACTACCACCCCACATAGCAGGCACTAGCACGACATCACAGCCTTTTAGCCTTGCCCATAGCTCGCTAAATCTAATCTCAAAGCAAATCAAAACTCCAACTTTTAAGCCCAAAAAATCAAATGCTTTTATATCCGCACTCTCTCCTGCTAGGAATTTATCTTGCTCAAAATTTGGTGTAAAAAGCTTTGATTTTTTTTGAGAATAAACGATATTTTCGCTATTTAGCAATATAAATTCATTATAAATTTCTATCTTATTATTTTGCAGTATTGTGATATTTGCAAGTCCGTTTGCAGGATTTTGACTGCTTAGGTGAGTAAAACCTAAAAATTTATCCGTGCTTAGCGCATCTTGGATATTTTCTATCATAACTGCATCAAATGACCCGATAGCACCGCTCATCATTGCTTGATTTTGATTGGCAAAAAATCCATCAAAATCATATCCGCTAACACAAAGCTCACTAGCTAAGATAAGCGAGTCATTTGGTGCGGCTGAAATTTTTTGCAAAAGCTCGGCTTTTCTGGTTTGCGTTGTTGGCGAGCTTAGTGTTATTGGGATTAGATTCATAAAAGCTCCTTTTTAGCAAATTTCTTAAAACGCATTTTCATATCATCTATTATAGCAAGATCACTCGTGGTATCTAGCATTTTGAGGCGTTTTTCAAGCTCTGTGGTATCTATATTTAAAAGCTTTTTAGCGGCTATATTTTCAGCCAAAATGACAGCTAGTTTTTTACTAGAATTTGTAGCCTCAATCACGGCAAGAGCTCTTTTTGCGTAGCTTTGCATTTGCTCTGCCATATGCGTTTCAAATACACCACTTACTATGCCATAAAATATATGCAAGGCTATGTTGTGTAGCACGATAGGGCTTTCATCAAGATCGCCTAAATTTTGCTTAAAGTTTTGGGCATTTTGGGCGTATTTTAGGGCATTGTGTAAGTTTTTAGCGTCTCCATCACGCAAAAATATAAGCCGTAAAACAATAGAGTAGTTAAGCAAACTAGCCGCATACTCACTCTCGCTGATAGCCGGAAATTTCATCGCTTTTTCGTGAAATTTTAGTGCATTTTCAAGATCATTCATCCATTCGTGATAGTTTGCGATTATGTTATTTAAGTTCCAAATTCTACAAGGCGTGGCAAGTTCATTATTTTTATCTAAAATTTCTTTTAGTTTTTCAAGTGCTTTTAGTCCGTTTTCTTGCTCTAAATCAAACCTAGCAGAAACGAACAGCCAAGCAAAACGCTCATAAAACAAAGCCTCATCTGCCGCGTTTAGTTTTATAATCTCAATGCCTTTCATAGTATTTAAAGCATTATCAAATTTCCCCATCCGTTCAAGCAAGATAGCCTCTAAAAGTGCGTATTTGCAAGGATTTATCGGCGATAGATATTTGTTTATTATCAAAGCGTCCTCAAACCGCCCAGCCCTTTTTAGACACTCTAAAAGAGATTGTAACGCCAAAATATCAAGACTTTTTAGCATACTTGTTGAAAACTCGCTATTTAGACTCTCAAATTTTAGTCCATCTTTTAAGATCGGCAATGCAAAAACGCGAAAACTATTTGCATTTAAAGCAGTGTTTATGAGAGTTTTTAGTAGCCAAATTTGGCGTTTATGAAGCATTTCATAATCTATCGCACGCTCTAAAAGCCAGTAAATTCCAAGCGGTTCATGTAGTTTTGAGACGATATTTTCTAAATTTGCACGGATAAAAAACTCAGCCTTACCCCTTAATCTCTCATCAACTTTTACACTAAAAACAAGCTCGCTGTAACCTTGAAATTTATTTTTTAGCAATGCATACTCATTAAAGCCGCGATGTAAAAATGCCCCGATCTGATCACTATGAGAGAGTAAATTTGTAGCTAAAATTTCAAGCAAATCTATGGCTAGGATATTGGTTTTTTCATTTTTTACACTTGCAAAACTAGCTAGCTCAAGCATAGCAAGCTCGCTTTTATCAAGTAGTTTTACTATTTTTTCTGCGTTTAGTTCGCTGTTTTCACGCACAACTTCGCCGTTATAGTTTAGTATCTGCTTGAGCGCCCCCAGCCCTTCGTTTCTAATGTGTAGTATGACATTAAATTTTGTTTGTTTTAGGCTGTTTAACGCCCCAAAAAGTAGCCCCATCTCTTCATAGGATAAGGTATCTGGGCTATAAATATGAAGTGGTTTTGTGTGAAGTTTGCTAAGGGCGTATTTTAGGCGGTTTTTACGCCTTGCCTCGGCGTTAAACCAAGATTTTAATACATTTGCGACAGCGTTACTTTCGCCCCCGCTTAAAGATGGCAAAAGCGTAACTACGATAAGCAAAAAAGCGGTTGCCAAAAGCCCTATCATACCTTCGTAATCAAGTGAAAATTCTCGTTTCAGTAAAATATCTTCAAAAAAACCTTCATAGATATTTATAGCACCTATAGCAAATAAAACTAAAAACACTCCAAGTCCGCTAAGAACACCATAAACAAGCCCAAGCGAGCGATAAAAAGTGAGTTTTTTATAAAGGCTTTCCTCTAAGTTTTCAAGCCTTTCTGCACTAAAAAATACAATCTCAAACCTATCATCAAACTCGGCAAAAACCTCGTTACTATCGCGTTTGTAGCTACTTAAACTATGAGTATGAAGCGTTATCAAAATTTGCCTTTTGCATAGGCGTTTTGCGTTGAGTTTTGAAAGCTATACTCGCCCTGTTTTACCTCAAATGGCAGATCGCAAAGCACATTTTTAATGTATTGTGTTTTAAAATTTTCATCAAAGCTTTGTATGGCTGTTTTTAGCATATCTAGGTATTTTTGTGGGATTACGCCTGAGATTTCACGCGGAGTAAGCGTGCCAAACGCAAAAACTTCATCGTTTTGATTTAGGTTTAGATTTGTATCAAGTGGTGTGAAATTTTTTGCAGAAATTTTTAAAATATCATATCCACTCTCTCGTTTTTTTAAATTTTCAAACTCGCTTTCATTTACGCAAAATATCGCACCCAAAGCACTTTTATCTTGATCTAGACTTAGGGTTAAAAACACTCCATTTAAGCTTTGCTCATCAAAACTTAACGCAGCAAGATAACCCCAAGAAACAGCATATCCTTTAAGCTTGACTGGCATAAGCTCACTTTTGTCGATATTTCTAGCAAGTGTGCGTGAAAGGCTCGCAAGATTTAAAAGCGAGCCATAAGTGAAAATTTTAAAAGTCATCAAAACTTATGCTACCTTTTGAGTAGTTTGTAACTTTGGCTTCAAAAAAGTTGCTTTTTTGATCATTAAATTTAGAAAAGTCATCGACCCATTTTATCGGATGGGCGACATTATATCGGCGTTTTAGACCGATGGCAACAAGGCGTTGGTCGATAAGGTAGTGGATGTATTGTTCGATTATATCATCTGTAAAGCCCATTATTTGGTTTTGAGTTATGTATTTTCCCCATTTTATCTCCAAAGCCCCAGCCTTTTCAAACATATCATAAATTTTTGCTTCCATTTCAGGCGTAAATAAATCAGGTCTCTCGGTGCGAACAGAGTTTATCATGTTTTGAAATAGCAATAAATGTGTTATCTCATCACGCTGGATAAAGCGTATCATCTGAGCTGAACCAAGCATCTTCCCAGCCCTTGCAAGCGAGTAAATCGCCGTAAATCCGCTATAAAAATAAACACCTTCTAAAATTTGATTTGCAACCATAGCAAGAAGCAACTTCTCATCTGTTACCTCTCCCGCAAGCTCGGCATAAACGCTTGAAATGTAGTCGTTTTTCTCGCGTAAAACATCATCGTGCTTTTCCATCTCATAGATAAGATCGGTGTTATCACAGATCGCCTCAACCATTACCGCATAAGACTTTGAGTGATTTGCCTCCTCATAAGCTTGGCGGCTTAGCACAGCATTTATCTCAGGGGCTGTTATGTAGGGGTTTATGTTATCGGCTAGGTTGTTTGTCTGAAAGCTATCCATAGAAATAAGCTGGCTCCAAACTAGATCATACATGCGTTTTTCAGCCTGTGTAAGCTCGTGCGCATAACAGCGAACATCATCGGTGGTATCGACCTCTTTTGGAAACCAAGTGTTTGCCTCCATCAAATCCCAAAGTTTCAAAGCCCACTGATATTTTGCTTTTGTAAAGTTTAAAATCCCATGTGGATTGCCGTTAAAAACTCGTCGATCGGTCAAACTTTCGTTTGAGCTAGGGTTGTAAATTCTTTTTCTATCCATCTTTTTTGCCTTAAAATAAATTTTAGCGATTTTAGCAAAAATATGGTTAAATTTTAATGACACAGCTTAAGTTTTGATCCTTTGTTTTAAAAAAGCAAAATATAATCTGAAAGTATATATTTTAAAATTTTAAGTATTTGTGTTTAGTTTAGGGTTTTAAAACAATGTTCTCTCTTTTGCTTTTAGCTTAAAGCTCTTACGAGTAAGCTCATTTTGCCCTAGAAGTTCAAGTGCTTTAATATGCGAACTTGTCCCATAACCCTTGTGTTTAGCGTATCCGTATCCTGGAAATTTCTTATCAAAAAGATGCATTAACCTATCACGACTAACCTTGGCTAAAATACTAGCCGCACTTACCTCAACAATCTTTCCATCGGCTTTTATCATTGTTTGCACGCCTGTACCATAGTTTGCATTTCCGTCATAAAGCAAGCTAAAGTCTGGAAATTCGTACTTAAAACATATGAGTGCTCTGCGTAAGCACTCGCTAAGTCCAAGCTCATCAACAAGCGAATTTGAAAAATAAACGATAAGAAATTTTGAATTTTTTACTATCTTTTCAAAAAGTTTTTCACGAGCTTTCTCGGTAAGTTTTTTTGAGTCATTTAAGCCTAAAATTTCATCATTTAAAACACATGCAGCCACGACTAAAGGTCCAGCTAAAGCTCCTCGCCCAGCCTCATCTATGCCACAAATTTTCATCTTTTACCTTAAAAATTTTAGTAAAATTATATCAAAAATTTTCTATAAAAAACAGCGGTTTTAAACTCTTTAAAAGAAATTTTGGGTATAATCCCCATCTTACGCAAGTCGTAAAAATACTAAAAAGGATTAGCATGCCAAAGATGAAAACCGTTCGCGGTGCTGCTAAGCGTTTTAAAGTAGGCAAAAACAAGATAAAGCGTGGTTCAGCTTTTAGAAGCCACATCTTGACTAAAAAGTCTGCTGGACGCAAAAGAGACCTTCGCCAACCACAATATGTGGACAGCACAAATGTCTCAGCAGTAAAGAAAATGCTAGGCGTATAAGCCAAGCACAAAACTAAGTTTTTGACAAAAAGTCATTCAAAACTCCCCTATATCAGGGAAAGATCCGACATCGGACGCCAATTTATAAAGGATAAACATGGCAAGAGTAAAAACAGGCGTAGTTAGAAGAAGACGCCATAAAAAGGTTCTAAAGCTTGCACGCGGCTTTTTTAGCGGCAGACGCAAACACTTTAGAAAAGCTAAAGAGCAACTTGAAAGAAGTTTAGTCTATGCATACCGCGACAGACGCCAGAAAAAACGCGACTTCCGCCGCCTCTGGATCGTTCGTATAAACGCTGCTTGCAGACTAAATGACATTAGCTATTCACGCTTTATAAACGGTCTAAACAAGGCTGGTATAGAGCTTGATAGAAAAATTTTAGCTGACCTAGCTATGAATGACGCGAACGCATTTGCAGCACTTGCTAAGAGCGCAAAAGACGCTTTGAAATAATCTTAGCCCCAAACTTTGGGGCTTTTTCTTCATAAATTTTCTTTTATATTTTTCAAAAATTCTTGTGTTTGTTGTTTTAAATTTTCCAAATCACCACTATTATCAATGACAAAGTCCGCCATTTGTTTTTTTATCTCTATGTCTATTTGTAACTGAACGCGAGACTGTGCTGTCTCATAGTCAAGATCATTTCGCTTCATAACTCGTTCTATAAGTAAATTCTCAGGAGCATAAACGACAATGATTTTATCAAAATTTTTCTCGCCAAGCCCCTCAAAAAATAGCGGAATATCAACAAAAAATGGCTTTTTTTGCTGTTCTAAAATTTCACTTTGCATGGCGATTTTAGCAGAAATTTTTGGATGTAAAATTTTTTCAAGCTCTTTTAGCTTTGCTTTGTCATTAAATACAATGGCTCCAAGTTTTTTTCGTGATATTTTTCCATTTTGTAAAATATGAGAGCCGAATTTTTTAATGACTTCATTTTGCGAATTTTCAAGCATTTCATGCGAGATCAAATCAGCATCTATAACTGAAAATCCAGCATTTTTAAGCAAATTCACAAATGTGCTTTTCCCGCTGCCAATGCTACCTGTAACTACAAAACCATTTTTAAACATATCTGCCTTTTTTAACTGCGATTTTAGCCAAATTTCGCTAAAATCAAGGCAAATTTTTACAAAAAAGGTCAAACATGATAAGCTACAAAGATGCTGGTGTTGATATAGATGTAGGAAATGAGTTTGTAAATGCCATAAAACCGCATGTTAAAGCCACTTCTACGCCACTAGTTTTGGGCGGTATCGGCTCATTTTCAGGCGCCATAAAACTCCCAAGTGGATATAAAAATCCAGCGATCTTAGCTGCAACAGATGGAGTTGGAACAAAACTACGCCTGGCAATAGACGCTAACAAGCTTGACACTGTGGGCGAAGACTTAGTCGCAATGTGCGTAAATGACCTTATTTGCAACTTTGCCACACCGCTATTTTTTTTAGATTATTACGCTACGGCAAAGCTTGACATAGGCTCTGCAACAACGGTAGTAAAAGGTATCGCAAATGGCTGCGTAAAAGCAAAATGCGCCCTTATAGGCGGCGAAACAGCCGAGATGCCTTCTATGTATGAAAAAGGCGACTTTGACCTAGCTGGCTTTGCAGTGGGCATGGCAGAACAAGATGAGATAGACCGAACAAAATTTGTAAGTGAGGGCGATATTTTAGTAGCTTTGCCTTCGAGCGGACTGCATTCAAATGGCTACTCACTAGCGCGCAAAGTCGTGAGCGAAAAGGGGTTAAAATTTGATGATATGCTTGGCGATGAACGCCTTATAGACCTACTTTTAAAACCGACTAGAATTTATGTGTCTGAATTTTTAGCTTTAAAGGACAAAATCAACGCTTTAGCCCATATCACGGGTGGCGGCTTAGTTGAAAATCTACCACGGGTTTTCCCTGAAGGGCTTGGCGCAAGGATAGATAAAAGTGCTATCAAAATGCCAAAAATTTATAAAATTTTTAACGGCATAGTAGATGAAAGCGAGCTTTACCGCACATTTAATACTGGTGTTGGAATGGTACTAGTCGTTTCAAAAGAAAATCTTGACTTTGTCCTAAAAAATAGCGATGGCTACGCTATCGGCGAAGTTATAAAAGCTAAAGGCGTAGAGCTAGTATAGCAGGTCTTGTTTTTTGTTTGGTTGTGCTACTAATGCAAAATTTATAGACAGCACAACCGGTTATCATAAATATTTAAAGCACTTTATCTAAATATGTCTTGATTTGCTTAGAATGTGTAAATAAGTATCAAAAAGCTATCTAACTTCTTGAGTGCCTTTTCTAAAAAGGCTTAGAAAAACACTAGTACAAAATAAAAGGCAAAGCCCCCATATTAGGGGCTAAAATTTAAATTTTACTCACTTATAGCATTTTTAGGCAGTCTAAAAAATAGAACCAAAAGCACAACAGAACAAACTATACCGATAACGGTTGAAACTGTCATATCAAGTCCAAAACCTATCTTTTCATACGCTAGATATGTCATCACAACAGCCGTCATAAACAGCGCTGGTACTGTAGTGATCCAGTGAAATTTTCCACTCTTATAAAGATATGCCGAAGCTGTCCAGAGCATGATGGCTGCTGTGGTTTGATTTGCCCAGCCAAAATATCGCCAAATCGTTTGGAAATCAACCTGTGAAAGCACTATGCCAACAGCAAAAAGTGGTATAGAGATAAGCAAGCGTTTTGATATATCTTTTTGTTGCATATTAAAAAAGTCAGCGATAATAAGTCTTGCTGATCTAAATGCAGTATCTCCAGAAGTTATCGGTAAAATGACCACACCTAAAATAGCAATGATACCACCGACACCGCCAAGAAGTGCTGTTGAAATTTCATGCACAACGCCAGCTGGAGTTGATTTGCTTATAACCTCTTGAAGTGCTGCGGACGACTCATAAAAGCTAAGACCAAGAGTACACCAAATAAGCGCTATCGCGCCCTCAAGTATCATCGCCCCATAAAATATCATACGCCCTGACTTTTCGTCTGCTATACAACGAGCCATTAGTGGTGACTGTGTAGCGTGAAAGCCAGATATTGCGCCGCACGAGATAGTAACAAAAAGCAGTGGCCATATCGGTAGCCCTTTTGTATCAAAATTTGTCATAAAGTCAAGCCCGTATGAGTAAAACTGCTTATCGCTCATAATGAGCCCTATCGTAAGTCCAAATGACATAAACAACAGCAACGCTCCAAAAAATGGATAAAAACGGCCGATAACCTTACTTATAGGCATAAGTGTTGCTAGGATATAGTAGGCAAAGATGATTCCGACCCAAGTCAAGACATTAAGTGATGTTAAATTTGAAAGTAGCTTTGCAGGGCCCGTAACAAACACAACTCCAACAAGCACCAAAAGCAAAAGTGCAAAGACATTCATAAAGTGCTTCGCCCATTTACCAAGATGATCGCCAACCACGCTTGGTACAGACGCGCCATTTGACCTAACGCTTAGCATGCCTGAAAAATAATCATGCACCGCCCCAGCAAATATACAGCCAATCACTATCCAAAGCATGGCCACTGGCCCATAAAGAGCGCCTAATATCGGACCAAAAACTGGCCCAAGACCAGCGATATTTAAAAGCTGTATGAGAAAAACCTTTGTATTTGACATACTCATGTAATCAACCCCATCAGCCAGCTCATGAGCTGGTGTTTTGCGGTTTGGATTGATGACGAAAATTTTCTCAACAATCTTTCCATATGTAAAGTATGCCACTACAAGCAATGCCAAGCAGAAAAAGAACCAAAGCATATTTCCTCCTCAAAATGGAATTTTTTCTTAATTATATAATATAATTTAAAAATTTTCGTAAGAATTTTATAAAATTTTTCTTTTATTGACTTAAAGTTGGGTAAAAATTTAGGCTAAAGAGCTATTATTATATAAATACAAACCTCCTTTCTATAAAACCCCTATATGAAAAAGGGGTTTTATATTATTTTTCCTAAAATATCTTAAATATAAAAATTAATTTTGAAAAATCATAATTTAAAGTAAAAAATTTGATAAATACCCTAAAATAAGGGATAAATTTACTTTATAAACTTAAAATTAAAATGAAATTTTTTTGTCTTTTATGATAAGTATTATTATTTAATAATAAATAAGGCTATTTAACTTTAAGGTTATTTTACCTATAATTTTGCATTCAACAAACCAAAACCAAAATTTTAAAGACAAGAGATGAAACAAATCCTAAAACGAGATGGCACAGCACAAGAATATTTACCATACAAAATCGCAGACGCGATAAAAAAGGCATTTGAAAGCGAAAGTAAGCAATACGACGAAAAAGTCTTTTTAGATGTTATGGGTCATGTTTTTGATAAGGAAATTTTAGCGGTCGAAGATATCCAAGACTACATAGAAGCGGCTCTTTTTAAGGCTGGATACTTTGATGTTTTAAAAAGTTTTATGCTCTATCGCCACACTCATAAGCTTCAAAGAGAGCAAATTTTAGGACTAAATGAAGATACTACATACATAAACTCAACCCAGACTATAAATGAATACATAAATGGCACAGACTGGCGAATTTCAGCTAATTCAAACACGAGCTATTCAAACGCTGGACTTATAAACAACACTGCTGGTAAAGTCATCGCAAACTACTGGCTAGACGCGGTTTATAGCAAGGAAGAGGGGCTGGCACACAGAAATGGGGATTATCATATCCACGATCTTGACTGCCTTACTGGTTATTGTGCGGGCTGGAGCCTTAGGGCTTTACTGAATGAAGGCTTTAACGGCGTTCGTGGCAGGGTAGAGAGCCGTGCTCCAAAGCATTTTCGTGAGGCACTGAGCCAGATGGCGAATTTTTTAGGAATTTTACAAAGCGAGTGGGCTGGAGCACAGGCATTTTCTAGCTTTGATACATATCTTGCACCATATGTTTTTAAAGATGATTTGAGTGATTTAGAGATAAAAAAGGCAATAACTAGCTTTGTTTTTAACCTAAATGTCCCGGCTCGTTGGGGTCAAAGCCCATTTACAAATGTTACTATCGATATAACTTGTCCGAGTGATTTAAAAGAGCAAATTCCAACTTCAAACGATGAACATTTATTTAAAAATTTCAACGATGAAAATGCCTTAAAACGAGCAAATGAGCGTGGCAAAAAGGCACTTTGCGATATGACTTATGGCGACTTTGAGCCAGAGATGAGACGCATAACAAAGGCATTTTACGAGGTGCTAACGGCTGGGGATAAAAACTCACAGCCATTTACATTTCCGATACCAACTGTAAATATAACAGAAGAATTTGACTGGGATAGCGATGTGGCTGAGGTTTTGTTTGAAAATACGGCAAAAATGGGCTCAAGCTACTTTCAAAATTTCATCGGAAGCCAATACACTATAAATGAAAATGGCGAACGCGTGCCAAACGATGCGGCATACAAGCCCGGACATGTGCGTTCTATGTGTTGCCGCTTGCAGCTTGATTTGCGTGAGCTTTTAAAGCGTGGTGGCGGGCTTTTTGGAAGTGCTGAGATGACGGGTAGTATCGGCGTAGTAACGATAAATTTAGCAAGACTAGGCTATAACTATAAAGATGATAAAAGCGGGCTTTATAAACGCCTTGACTACCTGCTCGAACTAGCCAAATCAACCCTTGAAAAGAAGCGAAAATTTATCCAAGAGATGTATGAGCGTGGGCTTTACCCATACACGGCTAGATATTTAAAGCATTTTAATAACCATTTTAGCACTATCGGCATAAATGGGATGAATGAGCTTTTAAGAAATTTTACAAACGATAATGACGATATAGCGACTGAATTTGGCCGTGAGTTTGCCTTGGAGATGATAAATTTCTTACGCGATAAGATCCGCTTATTTCAGGAACAAACGGGAAATTTATACAACCTTGAAGCCACTCCAGCCGAAGGCACAACATATCGTTTTGCAAAAGAGGATAAAAAGCGCTATCCAGACATTATCCAAGCTGGAATGGGCGAAAATATCTACTACACAAACTCAACTCAGCTGCCAGCAAGCTTTACAGATGATGCTTATGAGGCACTTGATCTGCAAGATGAACTTCAAAGTGCTTATACTGGTGGAACTGTTTTTCATCTTTATATGCGTGAGCGCATTAGCTCTGCTAAGGCGTGTAAAAGTTTGGTAAAAAATATCATAACAAACTATAAGCTTCCATATATCACGATAACGCCGGTATTTAGCGTGTGTGATAAGCACGGATATATCGCTGGTGAGCATGAGTTTTGCCCACTTTGCGATGCGGAAATTTTAAATCAAAACAAAGGAGCATAAATGAGTGAGCAAGAAATTTTAGCTAAAAATGCAGATAAACGCACAAAATGCGTGGTTTATACAAGAGTTATGGGCTATCACAGACCAGTTGAGAGCTTTAACCTAGGCAAAAAAGGCGAGCATAAAGAGCGTGTAAAATTTCGCGAAAATGCAGGTTGCACGCATAAAGCTACCGCATAAATTTAGTGGCTTTTGTCGCTTTGGCAAAAGCCTTTTAATGAGCAAAATTTGCTAAATCCCATACACTCACTAACTCCATTTACCATGACTGATTATCCTGATAAGATAGCAGCTGTTGCGTGGTTTGCAGGGTGCAATATGCGCTGTGTGTATTGCTATAACACACCTATCGTGCTAGAAAGTGGCAACATAAGCACCGAGGAATTTTGTAAATTTTTAGATAAACGCAAAAACAGACTTGATGGCATAGTTTTTAGCGGTGGAGAGTGCAGCATATCGCCTGCTTTTTTAGAGCTTGCTCGTGAGGTAAAAAAGCGAAATTTTGCACTTAAAGTTGATACAAATGGCTCAAACTTAGATGTGCTAAAACAAGCCATAAGCGAGGGTTTGATAGATTACATTGCACTTGATTTTAAGGCAACAAAGGAAAAATTTAAAAGCATAAGTGGCTCTCATTTGTATGAAAATTTTATTCAGACTTTAGAATTTTTGCTATTAATAAATTTTGATTTTGAGGTTAGAACGACTTTGCATGCTGACTTTTTAGATGAAAATGACATATCAAAAATGGCTGAGATTTTGGAGCAAAAGGGCTATAAAAAAAGTTATTTTTTACAAAATTTTTTAGATACTAAAGAAAATTTTGGCAAAATTTCTACGCCTAAAAATAGCTTTGATGTGGATAAAATTCGCTCACAAATACCTATAAAATTAAGAAATTTTTAGTAAAATATTTCAAAAAGGCTAAAAATGAAAATTTTATTTATCTGTCATGGAAATATCTGTCGCTCAACAATGGCTGAGTTTGTTATGAGAAATTTACTAGAGCAAAATGCCTTAGATGGTGAAATTTCAGCATTTTCTATGGCAACACATACAGATGAGATAGGCGAGCCACCATACTATGAAACTCTTAGAATTTTGCGTGAAAATAACCTAAAAGACTATCCGCATAAAGCCACTCAAGTTAAAAACTCAGACTATGATAAATACGACCTTATTCTTTGTATGGATGATGAAAATATGCAAACTTTAGGCAAAATTTTTGCTGGAAAAGATATGAAAAAAGTTAAATTTTTACTCGAGTATGCTATGCAAAATGAAGATAAACCCCTAAAACATGCAGATCTTATCATCGCTGATCCGTATTACACTAGAAATTTTGAGCGATGTTTTTATGATGTAAGTCGTGCCTGCAAGGGGCTTTTAGCTCAAATTTTAAAATCTAAACCATAAACATTGCTTTTGCTAAAATAACTATCGCAAAACCAAAAATAAATGCAACAGTATGCAAATTTTCACGCATAAATTTCGGTGGCTGCTTGCCTAATGCACGATGTGAGAGATTAAAAATGACACCACAAGCCAGTATTAATGCCAAAATAACTTTTATCATAAGAAGTGTTTGAAGCGTTGTTTCAAAGTATCCACCAGCTTTTGATCCAACCCATGTACTCATCATCATACCACCTGAAAGTATAAGTAAAAGTAGGCAAAGTGGCATGATCTTTATAGCTTTTGAAGTTATGGCAGCTTTTACAGGCTCAAATTCATCGCCTAAAATATTTTTAAGACGAGAAAATATAACAACATCAAAAAAGATGTAACCTAAAAAAATGATCGCACAGATGATATGCACGAGCTTTGCATATGGATATATAGCTTGCATTTTTATCCTTTTAAAAATTTAAAAGGCGCATTATAGACTATTTTTATCTTTTTTGCAATGAGCTATATCAATCAAAGATACATTCTCACTTCACTAACAAGAAATTCATAGACTCGTTGTTGAATAATTATCTCATCTTCACTGCCAACCATAAGCCGTCTAAGATGGTCAAAATCAATCTTACTTACATAGCGTTTGTGTGCTTTTAGCTCTTTGTCGATATTATTTAACAACGCATCAAGCGTTAAATGGTCATTTTTCTTGACTTTTGCGACATATTCTTTTGTGAGTTGTATGAGAAAATCCCTTCTATTTTGGTCATTTTCATAAATTTCAGTAGCAATCTGTGTTAAAATTTCAAAATCATCATCATCTGGAGAGAGTTTTGCGCCGATTATAGCTGCAAACACTTTTGCACGAAATTCCAAAGACTTATGATGATAGACTAAAAACTCACGAAAAGCCGATAAAAAACGAAATTTAAAGCCCATTTTTACACCACTTTTTAAAATTTGTTATTTTCAAAAATCTCACTCAGTCTATTAAAAAGAGTTGAGCCGATATTATATTTATTAAAAAACTTACGAAGCTGTGCGTCTAAGCCATTTTCTAAACAGTAAACAAAGAGTGCTGGCATAATGAGTGAAGTTTGTAAATTTTCGCTCTTTTTTAATGTATAAATCGCGATATTTTCATCATTTATAAACTCATAAAATTTATGTAAAAAAGGTCTAAAATTTAGTGAATTTACCCCTTGATTTAGATGAAAAGTATTAAGCCCAGCATCTTTTACATACTGGGTATATATCTCACACTCTTGGATATCTATGTCGCTAGAAATAGCCAAGCCTAGCTCCTTTTGAGACTTTTTTAAGATATTTTGATATATGTCAGATTTTATAAAATTTATAATATCTAAAGTATCCATTTACATCCTTTTACTAAGTTTTAAGCATTTTTTTAGTAACATTTCAACCGCTCCTTCTTAGACCTGTGCAATGCTTTTTATGAGCACCGCTTCAGGGTGGGAACACAGCAGAGCACTTGTAATCAGTGTGTGCCGCAGTCATCTGAGAGGGGGTTTTACTAAACTTGACTTTTTAGATCAAAGTGCTCGCATAACCTTTCACAAATTTCATAAAAATTTACACCATCTATGCTTGGTTTTTCTTTAAAATTTTTGTGCATATTTTTAAAACCATCGCTTAGCTCTTTTGACTTTACACCATAACTTATCGACATCCCAGCCTCGATATAAGCGGCTAACTTGTCACAATACTTTAAGGCTTTTCCATCGATGGCATTAAAGCGATTTTTATTGACATTTTCCATCATTCCATCATGTGGGATAATGTTATTTTCAAATGTGCGGTTTTCAAACTCATCTTTTATAAATTTATCATCTTTTTTACGAATGCCCAAAATATAGCTAAAATCTCCCCTAAAACTATCTGGGACAAATGGCAAAATTTTCTCATCAATAAGCTTCATCTCATACTCGCTAATGATCTCATTTAGCCCTTTTATACCATATTTTACAGGGCTTATAATATCACGAGTTAAACTCTCTGGAAGATCATGAAAAAGTGCACAAAAGAAGTTATTTTCAAGCCTTTTTGCACACGCTCCAACTTTAAGCGAGTAAAAGTAGCTAAGTATAGCAACAACTAGCATATGCCCTAAAACAGCCGTTTCTGGTATCCTAGGAGTTTGAGCCCAGCGCTTTTGAAAACGAAGACGCCCACTAAGATCAACAAGGCGTGCTAGCTTTTGATTCATGGCTATTTTTCTAACGCCTATAAGCTCGTAATAATCCTCCATCTCCTCATCTACTTTGCTCTTTAGCTCATCAATATCATTTAAAAACTGACTTGTTTGATAAACTATGCTAAATTCCCAACGAGTTGCAAGATAGCTTGACGCCTTTAAGATAAGGCGCTCTTTTGAGTGAGTTTTGTCATCTTCTAGCAAATATGTACGCAGTCTAGCTAAAAATTTACCATCTTCTATATCTTTTACAAGCTCTTCAAGCTCGTTTACCACCCACGCATTTACCTGCTCTTTTTTACTTTTTTGTATAAAATGAAAGACATCTGGACGGATGTCAGTCACGACAACACGACTTAAAAACTCAAAAATACCAGCCTCGATGATGTAACTCATATTGACATCTTTTTCAAGGTTAGCTATAAAATATGCGATGATAAATTTATGCGCTTGTTTGTCAAGCTCAACTAAATTTGTCATCTTTGGATAATCGTTCCAGCGTGAGATAGAGGCTGCTTTAAAGATATGTTCGATAAGGCTTGCAGATATCATTTGTCTTTCTTAACCACACTTGCTTTACGATTGCCCTCATAACTTATCTTACGAAAGCCATCACGAGCTGCTCTTTTTGGTTTTTCATCGCCACCACGCTCAAAATTTTTACCTCTTGAGCCGCCTTTACTACCTCTGCTATCATCACGATCAAAACCTCTTGTACGCGAACCACCTTTATCGCTATCTCGCCTAGAACCGCCTCTTAAACCGCTACTACCTCTTTTTTCATCTCTTGCTCTGTCACGCTCACGCTCTTCGATACGGCGCGCACCTGCACGGCGATTATCATCACGACTTTTTTCATCATCTGCGTTATTTTTTCCCTGTTTTTTTATAAGACTTTCAGATGAAATTTCAATCACAGTATGAACATTTCCTCTTGGGTTAAAGTCACCTACTATCTTCATATATTTTGGCTCAAGCTTACGATAAAGTACATCATAAATTTCATTTATACTATCTTCGTGACTTATGTTACGATTCATAAAACTATTTATATAAAGTTTTATAGTTTTTAACTCAACCACAAATTTGTTTGGTATATAATCAAGATATATCGTTGCAAAGTCAGGATAGCCAGCGCGTGGACAAAGACAACAAAACTCAGGCAAAGTTATGCTTATCATATATTCTCGCTCGTGTTTGTTTTCCCAAAACTCAAGGTCGGTTTCTGGATTAAAATTCTTAAAAATTTGCTCACCATATTTTAAATCTGGCTTTACATCTTGCTCTTGTTCATCATCTAATATCAAAATTTCTTTACTCATTTTTGTTTTCCTTATTTTTAAATTTCAAGGCTTTTTGCCAACAATTTCTGCCTATTTTAGGCTCTCCTTATTATCTAAGATCCTTTGGTTTTTCTATAAAATAACCTTGAGCAAAGTTTACACCAAGGCTTTTTACAATTTCAAAATTTTGTGTATTTTCTATAAATTTTACTATACTTTTTATACCAATTTCTCTATAAATTTGACTAAAATTTTTTAAACATACTTGTACTTTTTTATCTAAAAGCGTTTTACTTATAGAAATATCATAGGCTATAAATTCCACATCAAGTACAAAAAGTGCGTTAAAACAGACATTTGTCCCGCAAAATTGTGATAAACAAAATCTAAATCCAAGCTTTTTATATTCACTTAAAAACTCACTCAACTTTCCAAAATTTTCGCTATTTTGCCTGCTAAAATCAAAAATGATATTTTTAGCTTCTAGCTTTTTTTCCAAAACAAGCTCTTTAATAAAATTTAAAAAAGTCGTATCTTTTAGAGAATTTTGACTAACTTCAATGATATAAATTCTATCTTTTTGAGCAAGGCTTAAGAAATTTAAGATGTTATTTTTATCAAGTACTATCTCACTCTCATTTTGCGTAGCTATCTCTATAAACTTTGAGCGAGCAATATTTCCTAAACTTCTTGTTTGTAGCGTAGATATTACTAAATTTAACTCATCTTGGTTTTCAAGGCTTGCTATTTTTTGAGTTTTATAAAGAAATTTTTGCTCTTTTATGGCTTCTAAAACCTCTTTTTCTATCTGCAAAAGATCAGCTTTGTCAGCTTTATTTTTGTATTTTAATTCATTTATTAAAAAATTTATACTTTTACTAAGATCATTATTTTGTAAAGCATTAATGGCTAAAAAGTCAATGTCTATACTTATATTTTCATTTTGCATATTTTTTGAAAAAATAGTTAAAATATGTGTTAGATACGAACTTTGTGCATATACATATAACAAAAATGAACTGGCATTGTAGTGTCCTATTATGCTTTTTACACTATTTTTTTTAAGAAAATCTTTAAGTTTAAAGATACTATCTTTTAGAATTTCATCGCCCTTATTTATCCCATATATATCAGAAATTTCACTTAGATTTTTAATCTTTAATAAAACTAAACTTTGATTTTTATCAGCTTTTAAAACAAGCTCACTAAAAATTTGCTCTGTTTTTTTACGATTTAAAAAACTTAAAGTACTATCTAAAATAGTATTTTTAAAACTTTGATATATCAGATAAAAAGTGTAGAAAATATAAACTACAACAAGTAAAATAAAAAGAAAAATTTCATGAGTTTGGATATTATCATTTGTAAAAAAAATATAACCAACAAATAAAACTAATATCGCAAACGGAAATGAGATCTTCAGCGCTGTTTTAAAACGCTGAGTTCTCTCTAAATTTATTGCAAACATCAAATATCCAAATGTTTTACATCTTTTGCATGCTCTTGGATATAATTTCGGCGTGGTTCAACTTCATCGCCCATAAACAGGTTAAATGTATCACTAGCACTTTGTGCATCTTCTATACTTATGCGAAGTAAGCGGCGATTTTCAGGGTTCATCGTCGTTTCCCAAAGTTGATCAGGATTCATCTCACCTAGACCTTTATATCGCTGAATTTTTACATTATTTCCTTTTTTAGCATTTTCTGTTACGCTGTGTAAAACATCTATCATATCTCTACCGCCAAAGTCTATCTCACGCTCTTTTAGCTTTTTATAAATATGCAATGCTTCTTCGTAAAGTGGGTTAGCAAAAAGGTTGTCGTTGATATAAAATTCCTCCAAACCATTTTCGGTTTGTACATAAATTCTTATCTCTTCATCATTTACATAAGAATTTAATATATTATAACCCTTTTCTTTTAAAAACTTACTCAAAATTTCAAATATCTGAGAATAGCTTTTGCCTATTATATCTGGATTTTCTATCATATATCTAAGGGCAACAAGCAAGTTAAAACGCTTTGCAAGCTCGTTTAAGACATTATCATAAGCAACAACAATCTTTAAAAAATCAATCAAGTCATTTGTCCCAACGCCTTCAAATTCCATACCTTCAATACCAGTTTGAATAAGAAATTCATTTAATGCTTTATCATCTTTTAAATAAACCTCTTTTTTACCCTTTTCATAGCGATAAAGTGGTGGCTGAGCTAGATAAATATAACCCTTTTCAACAACCTCATGTAAAAATCTAAAGAAAAATGTAAGAAGTAGTGTTTGAATATGACTTCCATCAACATCAGCATCAGTCATAATGATGATCTTATGATAGCGCAAACGCTCTGCATCAAACTCATCACCGATACCACAACCAAGAGCTGTTATCATATTTTTTATCTCTTCAGATTTTAAAATTTTATCTAGGCGGGATTTTTCAACATTTAAAATTTTACCCCTAAGTGGTAAAATAGCTTGAAAAACTCTATCACGACCCTGTTTTGCTGAACCACCCGCAGAATCGCCCTCGACCAAATAAAGCTCGCTTATAGTTGCATCCTTACTTTGACAATCAGCTAACTTTCCAGGTAAAGTTCCTACGCTAAAGCTCTCTTTTTTACGAGTAAGATCTCTTGCTTTTTTAGCAGCCTCTCTACCGCGAGCAGCCATAAGAGCTTTATTCATGATAGCTCTAGCTTCGATAGGATTTTCTTCAAAATATTTTGTTAAAACTTCAAAAACCATCTTTTGAACGATAGGTTTAACATAGCTTGAACCAAGTTTACCCTTTGTCTGTCCCTCAAACTGTGGCTCAGGCACTTTTACGCTTATTACAGCTATTAAGCCCTCTCTTATATCATCGCCAGTTATCTTTGTATCTTTCTCACGAGCAGCTGCATTTGCTGAAATATAGTTTGTAATAACACGAGTTAATCCCGCTCTAAAACCAGCCTCATGTGTTCCACCATCTGGAGTTTTAATATTATTTACAAAACTTAGTAAATTTTCACTATATGTTTCGTTATAAAGTAGAGCAAAATCAACTATAACATCCTCTTCACCACCGCTAAAACTAACAGCTTTACTAACTGCATTTGATCTATTCATATCACTTACAAAGCTTTCAAGTCCGCCTTCAAAATGATAACTCTCACTAAATCCATCGCGTTGATCTTTAAAATTTATAGTTATTTTTGGATTTAAATATGCTAGTTCACGGAAGCGTTTTGCAAGTGTATCACGCTCAAATTCAGTTACTTCAAAAATTTCATCATCAACGAAAAACTCGACCGAAGTTCCAGTGCGATTTGTAGTTTTTATCACTTCAAGCCCAGTTGTTGGGATACCTTTTGAAAATTCTTGCCTATAAGTATTTCCTTGGCGTTTTATCGTTAAAATAAGCTTTTTAGAAAGTGCATTTACAACAGAAACACCAACACCATGAAGACCGCCAGAAACTTTATATGTATCTTTATCAAATTTTCCGCCTGCATGAAGTACTGTTAAAACAACTGTTGCAGCTGGTAAATTTTCAGTTGGGTGCATATCAACTGGAATTCCACGACCATTATCAGTAACTATACAGCTACCCTCTCTTGTTATCTCAACATCTATGGTATCACAATACCCTGCCATCGCTTCATCTATCGAGTTATCAACAACTTCATATATCATGTGGTGAAGACCACCGATATTTGTATCTCCGATATACATACCAGGACGCTTTCGGACAGCTTCAAGCCCTTTTAAAACCTTGATATTTCCAGCATCATAAATTTGTTCTGACATATTTTCTCTTTCTTATTTTATTGTTATTGGCATTACGACAGTTTTAAGCTCTTTTGAACTAACAACAAAAGCTAAATTTATATCATTAAAACCTAACTCAAATTCGTTGTCTTCTATACTTTGTAAAAAGTCAAGTAAATATCGGTTTTTAATGCCAATATAAATTTGCTCATCAAGACCTGTGTTGTATTCTATCGTTGTTTTTGCTTCAGAATTATCTTCGATAATACTTTCAAATGTAATACTTTCAGGAGCAAAAGTAATTTTCATAGTATCACTTAACATTGAGATAGTTTTTATACCATCTACCATTTTATCGCGATTTAAAATTATTCTCTTTTTTATCTCTTTTGGTACGACACGCTCATAATCTGGAAATTTTCCATTTATAAGCTTTGTAAAGAACTCAAAATTTGAACTTTGAGCTATTAATATATTTTCATCATAGTAAATTTCTATCTTATCAAAAAATAGTTTTTGTATCTCACTTATAGCTTTTTTAGGGATAATGATAGAAAACTCACGCTCGGTTGGTGTTTCAAATTTAAATACACTAAGTCGTTTTGTATCTGTTCCTACGATATTTATAAAATTTTCTTTTATATCTAGCAAAGCTCCGTTTAGTTCAAATTTTGGATTATTACTATCTATACTAGGAAGTATCTTTTTAAGGCTTCTTCCAAGCATAACAGCGTCTATGTCAAATTTAGCTTTTCCTTCAATGGTTGGAAAAGATGGAAAGTCTTCAAATTTATACATAGGAAGTTTGTATTTTGAGTTTTTTTGTTTTACATAAAGGTAGTTATTAAGACTTTCAAGCATAACATCTTCATCTTTTAAACTTCGTATTATGTCAAGTAGTTTTTTGCCATTTGCTGTTGCATATCCTTCATCTATTATCTTTGCGTTACTAAGTTTATATGCAAGTCCTATCTCATGGTCAGTTGCACGGATATTTAAAACTCCATCTTTAGCACTAATATAAATGTGACTTGTTATAGCGCTTAAATCTCTTTTTTCAAGATATGGGTTTGTATTTGTAACAATACTTTCAAGGACATTTTTATTTATTGTAACCTTCATATTTTTTCTCCGTTTGTTTTTAAATTTCTTTTAGTAGTAATAGTAGGCTTGTTGAAAAAGTGAAAATCTGCTTTTACGCCCTTTATTTGGTTATTTAAGGCGTGAATAAAATTTTCATTTTTTTCACATTTATTCACAAATTTCATCTTTTATTTTATCCTTTTGTTAGAATTTTATTTTTTATTTCTTCGACTTTTAATTTTAAAATTTCATCATTTTCTATCAGTTCATTTATCTTTTTTATATTTTTACTAACATTGCTGTGATCGCCCATGTTAAAGTAGTTTGCGATTTGTGGCATTGAATTTGTTGTTAAATTTCTTATTAAATAAATTGCTATTCTTCTTGTTTCTACGATATTTGCGACGCGTGATTTACTTTTTATGTCGCTGGCTTTTATATTTTGTTCTTTACAAACCACTTCGATGATGCGTTCTAAGCTTACATTTTCTAACTTTTCTTTCAGTAGATCTTTTGTTATATTTTTTGCAAGTTCAAGTGTTATCTCTTCATTTAGCATCGTGTGATAGGCTTTTATGTTATTTATAACCCCTTGAATTTCCCTTATATTATCTCCGATATGAGTTGTGATGTAGTTTATAATATCTGGTGATAAAGACAGGTTATTTATCTCACATTTTTTTTGTACTATGGCTATTTTAGTCATAAGATCTGGTGGGTTTATATCTATCCTACCACCTGAGTCAAATCTCGTTACAAGACGCTCTTCAAAGCCTTTTAACATCTTTGGTGGCTTATCTGATGTCATAACTATCTGCCCTTTTTTGCTGTGAATTTCATTAAATGTGTGAAAAAATTCGTTTTGTATCTCTGTTGTTTTTCCTAAAAATTGAACATCGTCTATCAAAAGATAGTCGCACTCTCGGTATTTTTCACGAAATTTTTCCATCATGTTGTTTTTTAAATTATAAATAAAATCATTCATAAAAACTTCACTTGTTACACAAATAACATTTTTACCCATATTTAGGCAAAAATTTCCTATTGAATGAAGTAAGTGAGTTTTACCAAGCCCACTCTCTCCGTAGATAAATAGTGGGTTATACTGCCCACCTGGTCTTTGAGCAACCTCTTTTGCTAGAAAAAATGCAACTTGATTTGTCTTACCAACAACAAAATTTTCAAATGTATAATCTTGTATCAAATTTGCACTTTTTATCTTTTTTACATCGACTTTACTTGCTTTTGAGCCAGCTTTGCGTATATTTTGTGTGGTTATATTTATAAGGGGTTTTCTGCCTGTTTTTACCTCATAAAAGTATGCTATTTTCTCAGCGTATTTTGTTTTTATAAATTTTGCTATAAGTTCGTTCGGGACATTATAAACTATAGTGTCGTCGCTTGATGCTTTTTCGTTAAATTTGAGCTGTTTTATGTAAAATTCATACTCATTTGGAGAGATTTTCTCTTTAAGCATCTCTAAAATTTCATTTGCAAGCAAAACTAAACCTTTTTTATATTAAAATACGCTAACTAAATATTGTAGCCAAAATTTGATAAAATATTTGTTAAATATGGTAAAAAGTTATTCACTTATGTGAAAAAAATGTGAATAACTAATGAAAAGGATAGTATGAAAATTCTAGGCATTGACCCAGGTTCGTGCAACTGTGGATACGCTATCATAGAAAAAACTGCGAGAAAAACCACACTTTTAGAAGCTGGACTTATCAAGATAAAACAAGATAGACTTCAATACCAAATCACCGAGCTTTGCGAGGGGCTTGATGTGATTTTTAAACATCATAGTTTTGAACATGTGGCGATTGAGGATATATTTTTTGCATTTAATCCAAAAACAGTCTTAAAGCTAGCACAGTTTCGCGGTGCATTAAGTCTTAAAATTTTACAACTACATGGCGATTTTGCTGAATACACACCACTTCAGGTAAAAAAAGCCGTCACTGGAAATGGCAAGGCTCAAAAGGAGCAAGTTGCTTTTATGGTAAAAAAAATGCTTGGCATTACAAAAGAGATAAAACCACTTGATATAACAGATGCTATTGCAGTTGCTTTAACTCATGCTAATACTATCCGTATAAGCTAAATTTCAGTTTTTTTACAGGTACTTGCAAAGAGTGCTCCGATGACATTTTGAATGATACTAAAAAGTGCTGCTGGAAGTGCCGATATAGCACCAAAATACTTCATCGCAAGTGCAGCACTAAGTCCTGAGTTTTGAACACCAACTTCTATCGCAAGTGTCCTAGCGGTTTTTGTATCAAAACCAAAAATTCTAGCACTAGCATAACCACAAAGCATACCAAGTGTATTATGAACTATTACGGCTATTATAACACCAATGCCTACGGTGGATAAATTTTGTGTATTTAAAGCAACTATCACAGCTACGATAAATATAATGGCACTCATTGAGATAAGTGGCATAGCACGCTTAAAAAAGTGTAAAAATTTACTAAAAAATGTATTAAGAAATATACCAACCACAAGTGGTAAAACAGTGATTTTTATAAGATCAAAAAGCATACTTTGTGTTGCAACTTCTACACTTTTTCCAAGATATAGCCAAGTAAGAAATGGCATTAATATACATGAAATAACGGTAGAAACTAAGGTCATACTAACAGAAAGTGCAAGATCGCCCTTGGCTAGATAGGTTAGTACATTTGAAGCTGTTCCACCAGCACTTGTACCTACTAAGACCATGCCTATTGTAAGGGACTGATTAAGTCCAAAAACTAGACTTATACCAAGTGCTATGAGTGGCATAAATATAAACTGGATAGCGACACCAAGTGCTATGGCGGACTTTTTGTTAGTAACACTTATAATGTCTGCAAAATTTAGCGTCATGCCCATGCCAAGCATTATGATCATTAAAAATGTAACGATATGCCCTTTAAAAGGGGTAAAAATTTCAGGGAAAAAATGTGCAAAAACTGAAAAAATAAGTGCGATACTAGGGTAAATAAGTGTTTGCATTAATATTTTTGTACTTTTTGTTTATGTAAAATTTGCATAGGTTTCCTTGAAAAATGAAAAATGTTTGGCGTATTTTACACAAAATTTTTTGATTTTTGATATATATTAAGCAAATTTTGTAATTTATGTTAAAATAAGCTTTCAGATAGTATAATCGCAAACTTAATTTATGTGTCAAAGTAGCTCAGCTGGTTAGAGCGCTGGTCTCATAAGCCGGAGGTCGGGAGTTCAAGTCTCCCCTTTGACACCAGAACAAAACCCCCTAAAATACAGCGTTTTAACAAGTTTTTATCAAAAAAAGGTTAGCAAATTTTTTGCTTAAATATTGTCGAAAATTAAACATTTTGACAACATTTAGGGCACACTTGGGGCACACTTAATTTTATATTATTTTTATAAGTTAATTTTAGAATTGTTTTATAAAAATAATCATATCTCCTTCGCTCTTCTCTCCCACCCTTTTTTATAAACAGCCAGTTTTTGATTTTTCTCTATTAGCCTGTTATAGTAAGCAAGCTCTAGCCTGTCATACTCTTTATTAAATTTAGCTTCATCATAGCTATTTAATGCTCTTAGTGTTTGAGCTCCAAAATAGCCATCATCAACCACTCCAACAACTCTTTGAGCTATTTTAATAGCCTGCCTTACTCCAGCATTTACCGCAAAGCAAAATATCTCATTTGCACAATGCTGACTAATTATCTCATCGCCTCTTATTTTATCCCAGAAGTTAATCCTGTAAAACTTAGCCACCATCTCTTTTAGATTTTCATCTTGATGTAGTGCTATGCTTGCCTTTTTTATATCGCCTAGCATTCTAAGAGTATCTTTTATTATGAGCCAACCAGCCCAACCAGGGTGTGCTATCTCATAAATGCCCATAAATGTTAGTCCATTCTCGGTTGAGTTTTTATGTAGTGCGGTGCTTGGGTTCTCAAATTCAAAGCCTAGCATTAGCTTATAAGCATTGTTAAAATTTGCCATTATTGTTTTAAAGAGAGATTTGATATAATTTTGCTAGAGGTTAGGCTAGAGGGTCGCAACCTCCAGCCTAAATTTTACCTCAGAAAGTGAGGTGAGTTTATGAGCTTGCAACTCTTGATGACTATTATACTACTTTGTGGTATTGTAGTCAAGGCTTATTAAGCCTAGCCCCTTTTTTGGGGCTTCAAGCAGTTACAGCCCCTCTAGCCCTTAAATCTCTCTTGTCTCCTTTCTGTTTTATTCATCATCTAAATTCCTTGGCATAGGCGGTATCTTGTTATAATCATCATATGTAGGGTAATCTTTATTTGAGCTCTCTATTTTAGACTTGATAAGTTTATCCACCGTCTCATTAGCCCAGTTTGCTCCACGCCATGCAAAAAAGCCACCGACTGCAAGACACATACTATTGTCATGTATAAAGTAAAATGCCACTTCATAGGCTATCCAGCATAAAAACATTGAACCAAATACACCAGTTATGATATTTAGTATATTGTGTGTTATGCTCTTTTTTGGGTCGGCTAAATTTAACATCCCGCCTATAAAACCAACAAGCAGCACTCCAACAAGTGGCTTATCTTTGCTCCACTCTAAAAACTCATTCATATTTTACACACTCTAAAAGTATTTTTTCACAAGTTTCAAAGTATTGCATAAGCTCTTTTGCTGTATTTAGGTCGTTAGTGTCAAATATCGGCTTTTGTGGGAGTTTTGCTTCGCACTTAACTGGCACCATAACCTCTTGATACTGTGTTTTTGTTATAGTGGTTTTAGCGCAACCAGTAAAAAGGATTATTAACAAAAATAGTATCACTATAAAAACTATCTTTCTAACGCCTTGCCTTTTTTGATAAAGTATAAGTTTCTCTTCACTCATTGCTTACTCCTTTAAATAAACTCTCATAAAAATCTAGCCTTGTTTGACAATCGCTACTATCTGATGGGATATGCATATTTGCATATTTTCTTTTTATGTCTTTGTTTATTTTTTCTAGTTTACTTTTTTCTATGCTTAAGCTATTAATTGCCTTATTTTGCAAACTAATTTTTGCATTACACTCATTTAAATTTGCGTCTTTTAGCTCTGTTTGTGCTGTTTGAACAATTAGCTGTGTTTGTGTATCTTTTAGCTTTTCATCTAGTTTAGATATGCTAGCTTGCAGACTTTTTATATAAATAAAAACAACACCACCCAGTACAGCTAAAACAATACCAACAACAGTTTGAGCTTTAAAATTTAACATATCAAACCCCATATCTTATTTTATGATACACCCTGCAAGAGTAGTAAAATATCATAGTTTTTAAATAACTACACCCTAAAGCACTCATCATCTCTTTTAGATACTCATCAGCTTTTCTATACTGCTCCAGCTCACAAAGCCAGTCATGCATCACTACCGCGCTTAGATATTCAGGTGAATTTGGCGGAAAGATAGACCAAAAAAGGCGTGGGACATTTGCGCCGTTAGTCTTAAAGCCTTTTGGTACGATAATGTCTTTATAAACATACTCAGACATTAGCTCGAATTTGTCTTTTTCGACTGGCTTTAAAATAGGTCTATTTATCTTTACCATTTTATAGCCTCTATCTGCTCTTTACTAGTTGCTTCATTTATGGCTTGCTCTAAAGCCCATTTTTTTTCGTATTGTTTAAAGCCCTCTGCAATGATAGCTGTTTGTATGGCTTTTAACTCTGCTAGGCTAGTAAGGCGAGAGGTGTTGTCGTATAGCCTGAATGTGATATTATCCTGACTCGTGTTTGCTAGCAGTGTTATCATCGAAGCTACATTTTCTGCGTGTATTCGTCCGCAATCAACTACAATGCCTAGTGGTTCGATACTTAGTCCGCCGTCAAGGTTTTCTAAATTTCTATTAAAAGCACTTAAAATTTCAGCCTTTTTAAGCTCTTTTAGTTCATTAAGGCTTGGTTCATTTAGCTCGTTTAACTCTTTTTTATTTAGCGGTGTTAGATTGTGCTTTACTATAAACTCATTTAGTATATCTTGGCTTACGTCGTCATCGTAAGCGTAAATTTTATTCTCTTTATTTTTAAAATATTTCATTGTGTTATCCTTTACCTTAGTTCTAACCATTTCACTATTTTGTTGTGATTGCTAGCAATGTAGCTAGCCCCTACAGGAACCAGAAAGAAAATGCTATTATGACCCACGGGGTCATTCCCTAAAAAATTGTCTATTATATGGTTTCCTCCTATTGACACTTCAGGCGTCCCCTTTCCGTAGATAATGACAGCTATAGGTCTGCCTGTTGTATTTGTGTAGGTTATGTTTGCTTGCCTCTCTTCCGTCATATCCTGCCAAGTTTGGTTTACGCCTATACTAGCATTTACATCAACATAATCTTTAACGGCTTTCTCAGTTACCGCTGTATCTTCAGCGTTGCCTGATATTGTGTTTTTTAACTTTGTTATACCTGCTTTTGTTTCGGTGGCTATTTGAATTTCTTGGCTTAATTCGTTTTTTAATAAATACTCACTTGCTTCTCTGCCATTAAGTAGTGTGCTATCAGCGGCTTTACCTTTTATGGGCAGAAATTTGGTGTATAGCTCGGTATTTAGCTTTTTTATCTCATCTTTTACATAGTTTCTGGTGGCTAAAACGACATTATTGTCAACTTTTAGCGTTATATTTGTTCCGTTATCGATTTGTAGATAAAATTTAATAGTTATATCCTTTGCCGAACCCTCCGCCATAAGTGGCTTATAGCTTTGCGGTATCTCACCCACTGCAAAGAGCTCATCAGTATCAGTATAAATGCCAACTTTGCGGATATAAAAGCCTCCAACATCAGAGGTTATCACCCCCTCACAAATTAGCACATTTTTATCACTCTCGCTTTGTGTTATGCTATTTATGCTAAATTTATGCCTCTCATTTTGCAAACTCTGCATATCTTGGCTTATCTCTGCACTATCATCACTTACGCTCATCTTGCTTAAAATTATCTGCTCATTATTTGCAGTAGCTTTTATAAGTTTATTAAGTCCTATGGTTGTTAAAATGCTAAAATACTTCACGCACTTACTCCTTTTAAATCTAGTTTTACAGTTATTATCTCATCTTGTTTTATGCTGCTATGAGCAAAAAACTCACTCTTTACACTAAGGCTAGTTAATATAAACGGATATACCTCTATACTCTCGCCACTGGCTACATAAGAGCTGGTGTTTAAATTTGCTTTGCTTGATATGATGATGGATGCTCCATCATATACACTTCTAACATTTTTATAGGCATTTACTATCTCATCTGTTTTTTCTAAGGCTTCTTTGCTTAGGCTCTTTTGGCTAGTTTCTAGGTTTAGTTTAAAATGATATGGCTTACCATCATAATCAAACCACTCTAAAACCTTGCTATCATCATAAAATGCTTTTAGGGCTTTGTTTAGGCTGTAAAGAGTCCCCTCCAAAAAGTAGTTTTTGATAGGCTCAGATAAAAGCGGCTTAACCTCATCATCGCTTAGCCCCTTATCAAGGTCAAAAGTATGTGCCAAAAAGGCAAGGTTTATCTCACTTGGCTTATAAAAATATCTCTCATCAAATCTTAGCCACTCATCATACTTAGCACTCATTACCTCATCAACTCTAAAAAGCTCATCATTATAGGCTTTAAGGTTAAGCATGATTTGCCTTTGTGATTATTAGCGAGTTTAGCACTAAAATTTCATCACGATTTGGGGTGGGGATTTGGCTTTTTACTTCGACTACTCTTACATTTTCATCAAAAGCTACATCTATGATTTTGCTTTGATGTAGGCTCTGGGCGATTTGTAAAGTGCTAAAAAGCTCTTTTATCTTCGCGTTTGCATTTGCTAAAATTTCACTAAACATAAAATCCGCCATAGGTGTTACTTCGATATTTAAATCAACGCTTATTTTTCTAGCTTCTTTTATGCGCACATCATCGGTTAGTGGGACTTTATCACTTAGAGCTTCGCTAATCTTAGATATTGCGATTTGTGTCTCATAATCACTTAGAAAAACTACCTGCACCACACCAGGGCTTAGATGATAGACATTTGCTTTTTTAATGCCCTGGGTGTTTAAAATATGAAATAGATAACTTTTTGCACTTCCAGCCGTGCTAAAGCGGTGCAAAGCTAGTAAAAATCTACGCCTTAGCTCCTCGTCACTCTCTCTTGCTTTAAATCCACTAAAAGGCTTAGTTTGCGTGATGTTTGATATATAGATATTTGGCACTTCTTGGATAGTGGTTTCGTAGTTTTGCTTAAAGTAGCTGTCAGCTTCGATTTTTACCTTTGCTTTATCTGCAATGCTTATACTTTGCATTAAATAGGCGTTATGACCTTTGCCGTCGGTAAATTTAGCCCCTTTGGGTAAAAAGGTTGGCGAATTTACGCTGATTTCAAGCTCAGCGATAGGCTTAATCTCATCATGCCTAGTAATGCCGATAAGTGCCACAAGCTCATCAAGATAATCGCCTGTGCTAAAATTTATATAATTTTGGCTAATGCGAATGTTTAAAAGCTCGATGAAATTGTTAAGGCGGTATAAAAATATGTCTGTAAGCGTTACATAATCATCGCCAATAAGCGGTATGTAGTCAAGCTTTCCGCTTTTTTGCCTAAACTCGCTTAAAATACTTTCTCGCTCTTTTTCGATGTCAAGTGGTTTTATAAAATTTGGCACTTTCATATTTCTAGCCTTGTGATACTTTTTGCGCCACTTTGTTTAAGCGTGTATGATAGAGTGATGTCTAATTTACCGCTACTATCATTTTTAAAATTTAATCCATCAAGCTCTATGCGTGGCTCATAAGTTTTAATCTGCGATATAATTTCTTGCTTTAGCTCGCTCAACAAATTCAAACTCATTTGCTTATCTACCACTCTTACCATTCCAAAAGTTGGCTGGAGTGTTTTTGTTGTGCGCGTAGTGGTTAATATTCGTTTTAAATTTTCATCTATACTTATTTGGTAACTCATAGGGATATTTTAGAATTTTAGAGCCTTTATTTTTACGGCGTATTAGAAAAACTCAATATCACTAATCCAAGTAGTAGAAATTTTGTGTGATATTTTTTTGATGATAAATTTCATCGTTTTATTTGTATCGCTAAAATATACATTTAAATAAGCTCCTGCAAAAAATGGCTCACCTACTATTTGCATATTCCCTTTTATTTCTGAATTTTTTTGATTTCCTAGTTTTGAATTGGCAAGCTTCAAGGCTTCATTTTTACTATCTTGCAAGCTGACTAGCTTTAATGTCGGCTCATCGCTACCAACCCGTACCGTTTCATCTTTGCCAGTTTTTGTATTATGCCATGTTACCTCGCAACTTTTATAACCGCTTGAAGTTTGGATTAATTCGTAGCTTAATGATATGGCATCATCGGCATTGTACTCATAGGTTAATCTATTTTTATTTTTGTTCCTATCAAAAAAAATAAAAGTATTATTTTTTACACTAAAGCTTAAATTTAAATCTTTTGCTATTTTATGCAAAAACGCAACATCGCTTAAATCGTGTTGTTCCAGCGTTACAATTTCGCTACTTCTGTCAAAATCAATTTTAGTGTTGTAGTTGTTTTCTTTTGCTATTTGCGATATGATTTCGTGATAGCTTTTTTCTAAAAAGGTTCTATTTTTCTTGGTTTTAAAATCTTTTGTAAAATCAGCCGAAATAGCCTCTATCTCAATTGTTTTTTTATAGTTAAATTTTATACCAACTATGATAAATTTCCCTAAAAAGTTATCATTTACATAAATTTCTATCGTGTCTTTTGCTCGTGGTCTTGGCGTATTATATTCAAGCGTAATATTTAATCTATCCGCTTCATCGCCCTCGTTATCATCTATGTTTATACTAACCCAAGGCATAAGGGCTGTCTTATCTTTGCCATTATACAGGATTTTAACCTGTGGTTTATGAAAACTAGCTACTCCCATAAATAGCTCACTTTTTTATCTGGTTTTGGTATATTTGGTAATTTTATTACATCGCCACCTTTGATGGGGCGAGTTAGTAAATGTTCGTTTTCTCGTAAAAATTCAGCATAAATTTCAGTCTCAATCGAGCCATAAAATTTAAAGCATATTGCGTCTAGTTGCTCGTCATCTTTTGCTATGTAGGTATCATTCACTTTTGTAATTCCTCAATTAAAATTTTTGTCGCTGTTTTTTGAAGCTCTTCTGTAAATTCTAAGGCTAATTCATCGAGATTTGCAACTTTTTGCAGGTAGTAATAATCTCTGCCATCTATTTTGCCACTTGCCACCGTAAATCCACTGATGGCCTTTGGTTTGCTTGCAATAAAGAATTTTCCCCCAGTTTTTCGATTTGCTCTTATACCATAGCCTTTATTGTAAGGTCTTGCCCCATCTTTTAGCATAAAAGGTGTTATCATTTTATTTGTGGCTGTTATTTGCACCCTTAAATTCATAGCACTAGCCCTATGCCTTTTTAATCTGTTTGTTTTTAGATGTTTTGGTTTTACTGCTACTTTTTGTAAAATAGCTTTGCGTTGCTCTTTTGCTACTTGGGCAAGTGTAGCGTTTAAAGCCCTTGCAAAGCTTTTTGAAATAGCATTTTTATCCATTTATAATTGTCCCATTTATATGCAGTGTTTTTGTATAATACCAAACCCCATTAAGATTTGTTTTTATAAAGTTATCCACGCTCTGGCTTAAATTTGTAATAAAAATATCGTTATAAACACAAAGGTCAAAGGCTGAAATTTTAAGTGGCTTTGCCTGTTTTATAAGATTTTCAAAACCTATAAAATCGTTCATATTATCAAGCAAAATTTTGGCTTCAAAGCTAATATTTTCTTCATACCCACCCATGTGTGTATAGACTGGCTTTGTTATGGTCTGTGTTTTTTCTAAATTTACATTTAATACCTTTGTTAGCCCTTGGATATTGTTTGTTACTTGAAAAATGTATTTATCTATTGAAATTATCACTTTTTCTCCTAATCCGTAAATGCGTAGCTTCTATTCTCTACCGCCCTTGCTACTTCTTGCGGAGTAGCGGTGGTATTTTGCATGTAAATATTAACAGTCTTATTGTCGTTTATAGTTCTTTTATCTGTATTTTGGTTCTGGGTTTTTGTTATTTCATCTATTGTGCCTTTTGTTGTTTGTATTTGAGTTTTATCATTGCCCCAGCTAAAAGGGTTATACCAATTTCTTTCTTTCCCGTCCCCTATACCCAAAGTATCTTTTACCCCATTAATAGCCTTGTCAATAGATAGCTCATCAACCCATTTTATAGCTTCTTTTATGCCCTCTATAACAGCCGTTATGGCTTTTAACACTAATTCAAGCGGAGTGAGGATAAAACCTATTGCTTTACCTACAACTTCACCAAAACGCTCTCCTGCTTTAGTTGCCTCTTTTAATTCTTTGCTTGTTTTTTCACTACCACCAAAAAGAGTATTAAAAAGTGCCTTTGTTGTTTCTATGAGCGGACTAAAAATTTTAGTTATAGGCTCTAACTCCTTTTTTAGTCCATCAAAGAAACCACTAAAAAAAGCTTTTACCTTTTGCCAATTTGCAACAACATAACTAGCCGCCACCCCAAGTGCTACAACTACCGCTCCGATGCCTGTGCTAATGAGCGCAAGTCGTAAAATTTTAAATACTCCCGCCATACTAAAACTTGCACTTTTCATAAGTGCCATAGCTTTTACATAACCTGCGCTTACTACTCCCCAAAGTGCCATAGTTTTTTGTGCGATAATATTTTTTAAATTCATAAAGCTTAATTTACTAGCTACATCCTGGCAAGATATGCCAAATTTTAAGAGCCACCCACAGCCACCACTAGTAACTAGCGTAAAAGCCGATGATGCTATCTTAGCAGCTAATATTGCCGTGCGGTAGGCAAAAATAGCACCTATTGTATAACCTAAAACTTCTACCAATCGTTTATGCTCACTAACAAAAACAGCTACTTTATTAATCGCTCCAGCCACTGCCTCAAAAGCCTTGCTCACAATTGGCAAAAAGATATTTCCTATCGTAATACCTAACCGCTCAAAACTTGACTTTAAAAGTTGTAATTTATTTTCGGCGGTATTGGAGCGGTTTGCAAATTCTTTTTGAACTGAATTTTGGTAGTTTTGCACATCGCCTACCTCTTTTAATGTTTTTTTATATACATCAAGAGAGCCGACAAGTGTCGCAATGTCATCATTATAGTTTCTGCCTATCGCATTGGTTAGAAGCTCCATTTGTTTTTGTGGGTCTAATTTTTTAATCTGTTCTAAAAAAAATATAACTGCCCTTTGTGCATCTTTTTTAAGACCATTGGCAAAATCTTTAGCGTCTATGCCAACATGTTTAAAAAGTTCTAACATCTGTTTATTTGGCGCATTTAGTCGCTCTAACAAAGCACCTGCTGCATTTGAAGCAGTTGAGGCATCTTTACCAAGAGATATAAAAGTAGAAGCCAAAGCGGACGCTTGCTCCCCTGTAAGCCCTACCATTTTAGCAGTTCCGCCCAGTCCTTGCTTTAATGTATCCATTATCTCAGACGCCTTACTTGCACTATTATCACTTAGGTGGTTTATGCTATCCATCAAAGAAGCCGTTTGGTCTAAATTTAGCCGTAAGATGTTTGAGATTTTACCGATGTTTTCACCAGCACTCTCGGCACTTATGCCATATGCTACGGCTACTTTTGCCGCCATTTGAGTGTATTGCAAAAGGTCTTTTTTGGCAATTCCCATTTGTCCGCCACCTGCTGTTATTTCAGTAAGGGCTTTAGCGCTCATCGGTATTGTTTTTGTTAATTTTAAAATTTCATTTGAAAACTCTTTTAATTCCTCTGGAGTTTCAAAATCAACAACCTTTTTAACATCAGCCATAGCACTTTCAAAAGACATAGCTGCGCTTATGGGTGCTTGTAAGGTTTTGAAAGCACCAAAAGCAGCTAAAATATCCACCTTGAGCTTTTCGATATTATTTCTTGCTTCATCCATTTTTAGCTTTAAATTTGCCGTTGTGGCTACTTTTATTTGTCTTTTTAATCTATCTAGTTCTGGCTTAAAATTATGGGGTTGTAGTGTAGGGTTAAACTTCACATCATCAAGTGCCTTTTTATAGGCTGTATGTGCCGCCTTTAGGCTTTTGTTTAGGCTTTCGCTTAGCGTATATTGACTTTTATTAATCCTAGACAGGATATTGTCAAGTCCTTTAAGCTCAAGTGCAAAGGTTAAAGTCTGTTTTGACATTTTTAAAATCCTTTTAAATTTAAAATGCTAAAATCTTATTAATACACCACAAAGGGGGCAAAATGCAAGTTATAAACTCTTTTTTTAGCATTATAGGATGCATTTTTTGCCTATTTGTTTGTGCCGTTGATTTGTTTGTTATGGCTATAATATACATTGTCATCTTTGGCACTTTTGGCATTTTTATCTATGCTTTAATCACTAGCCTTTTTGCTACTTCATAAAACTCCGCAAACTCGCCATAATTCATTTTTAAAATATCGCTGAAGCTAAAATGTAGGGCATAGCCTATTAAAGCTATACCCTCAGTTAGTTTTTTATTTCAAGCGTTCCGCTTAGTTTCGCGACAACCTCACTAAGCCCTGATAACTCATTAATTGGCAAGTCATTTAAAAAAGCCTCATCCATTTCGCCCTTACTCATATCCACTAAAAGCTTAATAAGTTTTTCCATATCGTCTTTGCTTTTTTCTGAGTTTCTTATCTGCCCTAGTGTAGGGGCATAAAGCACAACTTCTTGCCCATCTGAAAATTTGTAAGTCTCTTTTTGTTTTTCTATTCTTTGTAGCATTTTAAACCTTTAAAGTATGTTTTTGCGTATTTTTTCATATAAATCTACACCGCCAACCATATGAATTGCATTTTCTACATCGTAAATCACCGCAGGGGCGTCGTTTATATCATATTTTACAAAAGTGCAAGCAATTTCAAGTTTTAAAACGGCTTCTGCGTTCATCTCAAATTTAGGCGTTTCAAGCACCTTAACATTGCCTGTAAATGTAGCTGTTATTTTGGTGTGTTCGCCGTGCTGTGCTGTAAGGTTTTTCTTGATGTAAAAAACCTGTGGTATATTCGTGTTTAGCGTTGCAAAATAAAGCATATTGACATTATTTACTTCAAGGGTGCAAGTAAGCGGCTTTAAGGTTGGCAAAACAAGTTCATATTTGCCGATTGCCGTGCCTGTTTCAAGTGTTTCAAACTCAAATTTTGGCAATTCTGCGCTTTTGAGTTCGCCAAGTTTGCCGATACCATCGATAAATAAATTCCCGCCAGTTATGGCCTGCGCTGTTAGTGCTGACATTGTAATTCCTTTTTTGTTTTATTCATTTTTAAAGCTCTTCAATCAATACCTGCGAATACGCATCAACTCTATAAATGCGGTTTGTGATATTTTTAATAAGTGGCATTTCTTGAACTTCATGTTTGATGTAAATTTTACCTGCGGCTATGGTTTGGTTATCGTTTAGTTCAGGCGGTATAGTCACATTAAAACCTACCACGACATTATTTGCCGTTAGCCTACGATAAAACGCCTCAAGGCTGTCAACTACATTTTTAAGCACATCTCGCATGCGTTTATCTATGGCGGTTTTTTGAGCTTTAAATATTGTTTCAATTGCTGTATAAAAGATAACATATGTATGCATACTTTTAAAGTCTTCATCTCTGGTTTCTCCGCCCCAAGCTCTAATACCATCATCTGAAATAATAGCTGTTATACCCGCTTCTCTTAATCTATCTGCCTCACAATCCACGCCTTGTATATACTCTACTCTATCAACTATACCTACTACACCAGGGATTACTCTGTTTGAGTAGGTTTGTGAAAAGCCATACTCAGTTTCTGACATCACTTTTGCATAACTTGCTATTAAAAACGCACTAGCTGGGCGGACTACTTTATCGGTTCTAAGTACTTTTTGATAGCTACAAATAGCGGTTTTATATTGAAGCTCATTAACAGCTCTTAACGCCTCTGTTTCGTTTGTAGCTGTTACTTCTATCGCATAAACAGCCCTTAAATACTCGCCTAGCTGTTTTAGTGTTTCATAAACACCAGTATCATTATACTCAGGTGCTAGGATAAACTTTGGCTTTGCCATGACTTGTGCTTCTGCTTTTTTAAGTAGGTTAATTGCTTCAAGACAAGCTTGTTGCGTCTGCTCACTCTCTTCTGTTTTTCTAAAAGCACTTAAAATGATTTGCGAATGCAAACCAGTAGCCTTAAAGTCCTCAAGGGCGTTTTTTATAGTGCCTTCGCCCACAACTTTTAAAGCCTCTTCGATAGTGCTATAAATGCTAAGTCCTACTTCAAGCTGTGTATCATCGCCGACCAGTGCTATGGGGCGTGAGTTTTTAATGTCATAGCCATTCAATGAGCCATTGTATAGCTCAACATTTACACCGTATTTAGCTGGCATATTATTCTCCTATGTGAAATTTTTAATATTTTATGACAAAATATGGATTTTTTTTACGGCGTATTGTGTTAAGTATTATCTAGGCATTGAAGTATAGCCGTCTGTGTCGCTGTGGCTATGCCCTGTTAAATCGCCCCTACTATCGGTTATGCTCCCTGAGACGCTTAAGTTGCCATCTATGCTAAATGTCCCGCTTCCCCCACCGCTTCCGCTGGTGCTTATCGTGCCTTGTATCACAGTATCGCCGATGATTTTTACGGTTGGGCTTTTTATCGTGGTATTAGTCGCACTTAAATTTGCGTTTTTGCAAGTTATGTTTATATCATTTTTTACATTTATGTTTATAGTTTTTGGGTTTAATATTTCAAGTGTTGAGCTTGAGCTATCATAACTTATTATAGTGCCATCTTCATAGGCAGTTATTTGCTTAGTATCGCTTGAACCGCTAGGCTCTTTGTAACTTTGGCAAAAGATAGCCCCCAGTGCAAATTTAGCATTTCCGCTCTCGCACTCTAATAATATAACTTGCTCGCCAACTCTTGGTGGTGTATAGCTTTGCATAAAAGAATTTGCAGGGCTTATGTATGGTATGAGTTTTGTTATAGTCCCTTGATAATTTACTTTTACTAAAGCCTTGCCACTAGCTACTTCACAGATATTACCTAGTTTTATCATTAATAACTCCAAAGCTCTGTATAATAAAGAAATTTTAGCTCAAATTCTGTCTTTAAACTATTATTTTCGCCTGTTTCAAACTCTCTATTTATGCCTACTAATTCTGAGGCATTAAAGCTACTTTTAAAATCTCTTATCGCGCCTAAAACAGCCTTGTTTAATTCACTATCAATAAAGCGCGTTATAACATCAACGCTTATACTTAGCTCGTGTTTTAGCGTTTCGCCTTGCATTTGAATTTCATCGCTGTTATCTCTTATAATAATAATTGGCAAATCTGCGTTTTCATAGGTAAAAGTATCATTGATTAGACAATTTGCAATAGGTTTTAACGCTTTTTGTAAATCATATAAAATTTTATCTCTAAATGCACTTATTTTAGGCTTTGTTTCATCTTGTTTTGGTATATTTAATTCTTCTACCCAATGCATTATATAAGCCTTAAATAAACACGCTTTAACACTTGACTTTCAAGCTCGATTTTACTTATCTCATAGTTTTGGCTTTCACATTCTAGTCTATCACCTACTTTGATATTTGTATCAACTGGTAGTAGAGCCGTAACGCTTTTGCCTGTTGTGCCATTATCAAAAAATATCGGTGTGCTTTTGTTTAACACACCGTATATTTCACTTCCATCATCAAGCCTAAAAACATAACCGCCGTTGTTTAAAATTTTGGCTATGTCTTTTTTGGCTGTATCGATTAAGGATTTCACTTTTTGGTAGCCTTTTTGTTTTTTTGCTCTTCTTCTTTTGTTGGCTCTTCTTCTTTTTCGATTTGTTTAATAGCTCCTATCGTTACAAGCCTTGTGATGTAGTTTCTATCAAAACCACTTAGGTCTAAAATTTCGCCTTGTTTTACATGGTCGTTTCCGACCACGCAGTTATACAATATTTTATATTTCATAGCCTATCCTTTAAGCATTTTTAGATATTACAAAAGCTTTTTCACGAGCAATTTTTGCATCAACTTCTAAAAATACTTCAATCTCAATCGAACCACCACCTATTTGGCGAGGAATAAACTCAAGTTGCCCAAATGTTGCAGCATAAAGCTGTGAAAAATCAGCAAAAATTAACTCACCATCTGCAAGTTTGTTGCACTTAAATGCTTCGTATCCTTGCAAGTCGTTGCCCTCAAGTAGCTTGCGCTCAGTTCCACTTTCTCTTGAAGTGGCACGAAGCTTATTTAAACTTGCACCATTAGCAAAAAATACTGCTCTTGTAGTATCAATTTTGGCGCTATCTAACAGTGTGCTAAATTTTAATGTGCTTTCAAGAGTAGGTGCTGCGATAAATCCATCGTGAGTTTGAACGCCTGAGGTATTAAAAATGCCTTTTATTGGGGTAGTTCCATGAATAAGCGTATCTTCAAGCTTTGAGCGTATTGCGTCACGGAATTTAGAGTAAATGTAGCTTTCTAAATCAATTGCAGACATTAAAAGCATCTTGCGAGTGATAGCAATCCTTGCTGAAAGTGTATGTGAAGATAGCTTGATTGTGTCAAAGTCTAAATTTTGAGGCGTTGCCTGGTCTCCCTCATTTACAAAGTAAGCTTCAAACGCTGAGTTGTCCCGTGGAATTTCGACCTCCTGGCTCAACCCCGTTAGCCAAGTGACTTTATTTAATAGCTCGCTCTCTTGTTTTAAAGCTTCTATTAGCAAATCACTACGATAAGCTCTATCTATGATACTAGTCGCATCAGTAGTTTTAACAGCCGCAAATTTAGCATAAAACTCATCAGGTAATGCGTAGCGACCATTGTCTTGAATAAAGCTATTTTCATAGCCCAAATCTGTTCTTATGCCAGTGCTTGATTTAATAATATTCGCAAGAGAAAACTCACGCTTATCAGTTGCTTTTGGGGCAACATTTATGCTTTCATACTTTGCGCTTTTGCTAAGTTCTGCCATTTGTTTTGAGAAAGCATTAAAGCTAACGCCGTTATTTATGGCTTCTAGCCCTTTTTCGCTTTCACCTAAAATTTGTGCTAGTTCGATGATTTGCTTATTTTCATCGGCTCTTTTTTGTAGCTCTGTATTTTTAGCTGTAAGTTCAGCAACTTCTGGATTTGTTTCTGGGTTCATTTTTACTTCTCCTTGTTTTTGGTTTTTATTAAAATTTGCTATTTTTGCGTTAGGGTCTGCTCCTTGCCAAACTGCACTGAGCTCATAAATTTTGCCATTTGCTATCTCATAATGGCTTACCCCGTCTACACTTAATTTTTCACTTATTTCATAATCGCTCATACCAACTGAAACACTATCACTAAGCCCATTTTTAAATTTTAAAAATGCCTGATAGCTCTCCGGTATATCCTTAAAAAACTCAACTTTTGCTTTAAAACTACCATTTTCAAATTTAACATCAGTAATTTTCCCAAGAGCTGTTTCAAAGCTTACATCGTGGTCTTTGTATAGTGTTTTTGCTTCCCACTGCATGCTTGCCGTATCTACACTTAAATAATAATCCTCTCCAAAAAAAGAGCGTTTATGCATGTTATCTTTTGAAAGAGCAACAAAACTTACACTTAGGGCTTCCTCATCTACAGCGCTTTTCTTTGCGCTAAACTTTAAACCGCCCTCTAGGTCTTTAATTTTCATTTTTGTTCCTTATCTTGTTTATCTCGCTTAGTTTTTGAATAACAATTTTATCGGCATCTAAATCTTTTAAAAAGCTATCCATTTCCACTCCTTTTTCTCGTAAAACTTCACTTATGGTTTTAAACCCATTTTCTATACTGACTTTATTAGCATTAACCTCTTTTGTAGGGTCTATGTACTCCCAGCCTTGAGGCTTGTAGCTAAAAGAGTTTAAAATCTTGCTATGCTCAGCTGGTGTAAAAATTTTAGTTATTGTTGCGCTCTTTAGCCACTCTTTAAAAATTGGCTCGTGAAATTTGCGCCTTAAAAACCCTTGTAATCTTCTAAAGCTGCGCCTTTCACTGGTTACGCCTTGCCTTATAGAGCTATAATTTACCTCTCGCAAATCGCCAGTAAGTGTTGCATAGCTTACACCTAGTCCTCTTGCAACCTCTCTATCTGTCATTTTTAAATAATCTACTATGTTATCGGGCGCATGTGTATCGGCGAATTTTATATCTTCATTTGAGTTTAGATAAGATAGCTCGCCAACAGTTGCTATTTTGTTTTTTACCTCTTCACTTTCGCCATCAAGATTAAATTCTAATAACCCATCATCTGCTTTATTGGTTATAAACCCAGTGATTTCACTCGCAAGTCTGGCTCTATCTCGCTCAGCTTTTAAAAATTTATCCTTGCCATTAATATCCATAACCGCACTTGCTAAGCGAGAAATGCCCCGTCTTTGCTGGGGGATTAGTGTCTTTTTAATATGAATAATGTCATCGGCTGGAATTTTTATCACTTCGTTTAGCTGAGTTTTTATCGTGTTGCCCTCTTTGCGCAAGTAATAAAATAGCGGTTTTAGGCTGTTTTTCTCTCTTTGGATACCACATTTTACATTTTCTTTATCATCTGTGTAGTTACTGTCGATGAGATTGGCGTCTAAAATTTCAATTTTTAGCCCATCGTTACTACGCACAAAATGCACAAATACTTCCCCGTCCCTATAATAGCTAATAAGCGCCATCTCTTCTAAATCTTCAAAATCATAAACCCCATAAGGGCAACAATTACGCTCCCAATCAAAATAAGCTTTTTCGGCTTTTTTATTTAATAATTCATCACTGCTATTTATGCTTAGTGTTAGTCCTTGTTCGCCTAAAATTTCACTAGCTATTGTGTCAAAAAAGCCAGATGTTAGCGAGTTATTAACACTTAGGCTTCGTGCTTGATTTCTAAGTCTTGCACTAGCCAAATCAGGGTCAGTATTTACTCCGAGTGAATAAATTTCACTAGCATTTGCTTCGTTTGGACTAAGGCTATGCCATCTAAAAAAATTAAAAACCCGTTTTTTAGGCTGTTTTTGCTTTTTAAAGATATTTAGCATTAATTACGCCCTCCAAATGTATATTTTAAACCTTTGTTTTTCTTTTGATTTGCTTCTAATATTATTAAAGCTTTCATTTTTCTAAGCTCATTTAAAGCCTCATATGCACTTCGTTTTTCAACCTTGATATTATCTATACTATAGCTTTTTATCTCAATGCCATCATTTAGATTTTTTACAATATTTTCGGTTTCTTTATCAATTAAAAATATTCGCTCTTTTATATCCATAAAGTGATTTTATGAAATTTGTGGGGTAATTTTTTACGGCGTATTGTATTTTTTATAAATTTTACTATCTTTTAGCTCGTGCAAGATATTTTCTATCTCTTCGTTTATTGCATCTTCGCTTTGTGCGCTTAGGTCTATTTTTAGCTTTAAGCGGTTTGTGAGATTGTAAAGTCTATTTGATACGGTTGATGCAATATCATCAAGCTCTTTTTCTATTTGCTCAATACTTACTATCTCGTTTTTTAGTTTTTTTAGTTCTATCTCTTTGATTTGTGCTAATTTATCCTCTTTTTTTGCCCTTGCTTCTGTTAAGTCTGTGGTTTCACTAGCAAGAGCAACCTTATAATCAATATACGCAGCAATATTTTTACTATCATCAAATTCTCCCCTTTTTTCTTTAGTTAAAATCTCATCACTTACCAACTGATTAATTCGCCTAGGAGTAAGTCCTAAAAGCCGAGCAAGTTCATTTATACCAACTGTCATTGCTCTAACTCTTTAATGTAGTTTATATCTTCTTCGGTTATCCCATCAAAATTTTGCCAAAATTCATCTATGATAATGTCAGCCACATGACTTATTCTAATGTCCATTTTTTCGCTTAATATTTTAAGTTTAACCGCATTTATTGTAGATAAATTTAGCTCTTGCCTTGAACGCATCCCATAAAGTGCTTTTTTGTTTTTCAAAATTTTACCTTTTTAGTTACGATTTTAGCCCCAGCCAAAGCTAGAACACTAATGTCTAATGCCTCATTTCTCTCTCTGATTTTTACCCACTGAAGTTTTTCATACCCGTTTTTATTTTTTAGCTTTTGTAGTTTTTCTGCATTTAATTGAGCAAAAAACTCACGCGTATATCCCTTCCCATAGTGAAAATACCCACTTCCTGCCTCTTTAATTTTAAGCAATCTCATCAATTCGCTTTTGCCTTTATAAGTGCCCACACGCATAAAATAGCAACCATTTTTTATTTTTTTAATAGGGTTAATAAAGTCTTCTCTGTTTATTCCCTCGTTTGCGCCCTTTGTAGCAAGTAGCCTTTTACTGGTAGCACAAAACTTATAAACTCTTTCTGTATTAAAGCCACTATCAACAAGCCCAAGCATAAGGGTTAATTCCTTGCCATTTGAAAGAGTAAATTTTTTATGTAAATATTTAAAGGCTTCTGCCCAAACTTCTTCTTGGTCAGTGTTGCCATGAATTTGTTTATACTCGATATTAAATGCTTCAAAACCGCTAGCCCAACCAATAAAATTGATTTCTATGCGGTTTGCTTGAATATCTACCCCAGCAGTTATAAATTTTACACACTCAGGTACATTTTGGCTGTCGTACGGTTCTATACGGTCGAATAATTCATCACTATTTAGACTAATAGTCGGCGGCTCAAATCCGCGAGCCTCAATCGTATTTATAAAAGTTTGGAGCTTGCTTTGGTCATCTTTGCTTTCATACCAGTCTCTTACAATGTCTTGCATTGAGAAGAATGGGCTATAAAAAGCATTTAAGAAAAACCCAGCTGTCTTTGCACTGGGGTTTGTTGCCACCCACTCACCACTTGCTACGGCTCTATTTTTTTCGCTTTCACTAAGTAAAGCACCACAATCAGCACATGTATAGCGCACACTTTCAAAAATAGGTTTATTATCCTTGTCTTTTTCCCAAACTACATGAGAAAAATCCAAAGTTTGAGAATACCCACAGTGAGGGCATTTAATAAAAAAATAACGCTTATCGCTTAGCTCAAATTCGCTTAAAATTTGTGAACTATCTTTTAGTGTAGGGGTAGAGCTTATAACAATTTTACGCTGTGAAAATGTTACAGTTCTTTTTTCGGCTAGTTTTATTGCACTTCCCTCTTTTGTGTTTTCGCATCTATCGGCTTCATCAATAAGTAAAATTTTAATAGGTTTTGATGCTAGTTTACTTACTGAGTTTGACCCAACAAGTGCAAGATTTCCGCCACTAAAATTTTTAATTAAAATTGTATTGTTCGCATCGTTTGCATTGATTAATTCTTTTAGAGCCTCACAATCTCTAATCATAGGAGCTAAACGCCTTTTTGAATAATCTTCTGCGTCATTTTCATTAGGAAGCATAAATAAAATTGTGCTTGGTTCTTGATGTATAAAATAACCTATGGCATTATTTATCATTTCCGATTTCCCAAGTTGAGAGGCAAAAAGTAAAACGACCTTTGCGCGACGCGTGTTGCTGATTTCATCCATTGGTTCTTTTTGATAAGCAAAAGCTTTAAATTTACCGTATTGAGCGGAGCTTTCACGACTTAGCACTCTGTGATTTTCACTCCACTGTGTAAGTGTCATTTTCTTCTTAACAAAGATAGATTTAGCAAAAATCTTAGATAAAATACCCATTAAATTCCTTATAAAAAACGGAAAAGGAAATGAACTTTTTTGATAGAGAATTTTCGACTTTGTGCGGTTCCCCCCTGTACATACAAAAAAGCCCTAGGAAGAACCTATGAAAAGTTGTTCTGTGTATTATCTTTGTCATCTCTATACTTCCCTAAACTCTGCTTTTATTTTACCATCTGCTATGAGCTTTAAAAGTAGTTTCCGTTTTATTAAATACTCTTTTGTTTTATAGCCTTTTACATCCTCGATTATCGTTTCGCCGTTTTGAGTATAAACAAAGTCGGCTATGTAAGTTATCGCCCTTTCGCTCTTGCCCTGTGCTGTAAACTTTGGCTGTAGCTCAAACCTTACTTGCTTTTGCAACTCTTTTATAAGCCCTTGCTTTAAAAATAGCTCCAGCTCTTTTGCTCTTTTTGCTTCTTTTGCGCTGTCGTAATCATTTGTTTTTCTAGCGTTATATTTATGCTTTTTCTTTTGTAAAGCTTTCCCAGTTTGTTTCGTCAAGCCTTTGTAATATCTCATTGTCTATCTCCATTTTCCCGTTGTGTATCTTTCTGTGACATTCACAGTATATTTTTATAAGCGTTCTGTCATCTTTGTATGCTCCGTATTTTGCATGATGAAACTCATACGGGCGATATTGCTTGCATATTTGACATGTTTGGTATCGCTCATCTAAAAAGCTCTTAAATGCTTTTATTGTTTTTTTATCTAGCCTGCGGTTTTTGTCAATTACTTTCATCAAAACAGCCCCTTACTTGACATATCCGCCATCTCTTTACGCTTTTTGTTTGTTTTGTCGATGAAGTTTTTAACAAGTGACAATTTATGTGCTGCTATACGCTCACTATTGCCGATTAGATTATTGTTGTCATCTACGGCGCTTATGATAAACTCGGCTTCATTGATTAGGTGCAAATGCACGGCTTTTACTTCTCTTGGTATTATCATTCTTTAAACTCCACTTCTTCTATTGGTTTTTGATACCCATTTGGGATTATTACACTCCATGTGTTGCCAGTTGTGCTTAATCTGTCTTTAGAGCAAACCAGTCTTCGTTCGTTTTTAATATCATCGTAGCTTAGATAAAATATCATATCGCTATCGTAGACTTGGTCATTACCGCCCTTTAGACTTAGTCTGCCACTTTTTAGGTCACTCTCATTCATTTGGTTTATCAGTATCACAATAACGCCAGTTTCACGACATACTCTTGATATTGTGGCACTAATGGTTACATTTTTTGTATATTCGTCGGTTTTTTCTCTAAGCAGTATTTTCATGCGGCTGTCTATGGCTATTAGTTTTACATCCATTTGAGCAAGCTTTCTTATTCTGCGCTCTATGCTATCAAGATATGGGTCGTCTTGTATAAGTATCGTGTTGGCTCTAAAATTTGCACTTGAATATTTAAGCTTGTTGTATAGAACTTTCTCGTACATCTCATAGCTAAAAAATGCAACTTTGTGTTTTTCTCCCATAGATTGAAGTAACTGCAAGATAAAATATGTCTTTCCTGCAAAACTAGCTCCTGCTAGGTTGATAAAGCTGCCTTGTGCTAAACCATATCCTGCAAGATTAAAATCAAACCATCTAAGCCCTGTTGGTATAAATTTTAAGGCAGGGTTGGCGTCTAGTCTTTTAAAACACTCTTCAAAGCTTTCAAAGTTTGGTTGTGGTTGAGCATTTTCTATCTCACTCATCGCTTTTGTGATTTTGTCGTTAAGCTCTTTTAGATAGTCAATTGCCTCAGCTGGTGTTTGTAGGTTTGATGGGATATTCATAGCTTTAACCCTTTTAAGCTATTTAGTGCGCTGTTTGTTTTACAAAGCTGTGTTAGATAGCTATAATAATGCTCAAAGTCCTCAAACAATAGTGGTGTAAGAGAAAATATTTCACTTATTTCACGCTCTAAATTTGGCTTGTTTTTTATTATGTCAAGTACTACGACATTAAATCCTCTTGCTGGAAGTTCTTTTACATGCTCGTTGTAAATTTTTACTAGCTCTTTCCTTGTGCCTGTGAATAACTGCTCGTTTAAATTTGACACCATGGTTGGTATAGTGTTTGAGAAAAAGTTATAAAACACACTGGCTAATAAGAGCCTCTGTAAGTTCTCATATTCGTATGCTAGCATACTCATAACTCCTTTGCGTTCTATCTTCGTATCTTGCTGTTGCTGTGTTAAATTGTCTAATTTCCATTATCCGCTCCAATGTGCCTCCCCTTGCTAGGTAGTTCTTTTCTTCTTGTGTTAGGTTTATGTCGTTGTTTGTATCAGCCTTTGTTTTTATTGGACTGCGATAGCCTGAAGACATACACCGCTCAATAGCTTTGTTTACATCCACTCCTTCGTTATGCCATTTACGCCAGTCTCTAAATTTCATATCTAGCTCCATTGTTGTTGGACGCCAGCCTTTTTCTTGTAGATATTGCATGTAGTCGTCAAAAAACTCAGGGTCTAAAAAGTCAGGTAGATTTACAACTGGAGTGTTTGGTTTTGTTTGGATTTTAGGTTGCTGATTTTCTTCGCGTGCGTGCGTAAAAGAATTCTCTGATAAATTTTCTGTAGTATTCTCTGTATAGTATGTTGGTGGGTTTTCCACATCAGGGTTGGTGGAATTTCCACCATAGCATTGGCGGGAATCACACGAACCATTTTGTGCATTTTCCTTGTCTTTTTTTAGCGGGGCAATGTTATTATTATTGAGTGTACTACGCTCAACTTCATTAGCAAATACAACCATAGTATCATAATATTTCTCCCAATTAATCTCGTAAAAAGTTTTAGCTGGCAAACCTTCAACGCTAATTGTTAAAAAAGGGCACTCCTTTAATTTCCTCTTTGCACTTTTTAATTCATCAATGCTTAGCATAGTCTCATTTCTAAGCTCCGCATCGGTTTTAAATATCTTATTTCTTTTTAAAGATGAAAAACAATAAATTATTTGGCTTAATAATAACCCAGCTGTTATTGAGCCAGTATATTTTGCATAGAGTGGGTAAAAAGCTATGATTTTAGCGTTTAATTCTCTTAAAAAAGCTTGATTGTTCATATCGTTTCCTCCATTGGAAGCTTAACTAGTGTGTATTTATAATCCTTGCCGTATTGAGTCTTAAAGTATTCAACCCTAAATTCCCAGCCGCGCTCTTTAAGCCTGTAAATAATTGCACCAAGTCTTGATATAAAACGACTTAGGCATTCATTGCGTGTGATATAACCTTTTTCTTTTAGTGTAGTTTTTACACGGTCAATCTGTGTTTCACTTGCCATTTATTCCCCTTTAGGTTAAATTTTTAGAAAACCCCACAGAAAGGACGATAACTGCGAGGTTGTGAAAGTAAATTTATTTTCTGCTATAATTCTTTCATGTTTGAAATTTTAAATATCTTTAAGCCCTTACTCACTAATGAGCAGTTTGCTGTGATATTAGGCTTTATTGTTGGTTGCTGTGCTGGATTTGGTTTTTGCAAATCAATCACTCCAAAGCAAAAGCCACAACTACAAATTTTAAGGCGCATCTGCATTAGCGATTTTGCAAAAACACCAGTAAATATTTTTTTTGAAGGCTCCAAAATCAAAGCCATAGAGTGCAACTTTGCCATCAAAGGCAATTGTAAACTCACCGGCAAAAGATGCGCCTTTTTTAAACACTTCACCTAAGCCACCTAAAAAACAATGTAAATATCGCATAAGGCAAAGACCATACAAAAAAGCCGAATGTAAAACCTACGGCAAAAAGCGCATATTCATTCATCTCTCACCCCTTTCATACTCTCTAAGCTCTTGATAGATGTAGTATGCAAGCACGCAAGCACCAGTTATGCAAAACGCTAGCACTACGGCAAAGAAGCCTATGATTATGCTAATTATCAAGCTTAGGAGTTGCATTTTTGGGCTTTTTCTTGTAAATATGGTTTAATTTCTAGTCCCCATTTATCTATCGGGTGTTTTACCGCCCTATTTTGGGCTAATAGTAATTGTATATACCTAGCGGGTTTTTTATCGCTACTCCCAGCTAAATACACATTTACCGAACTATCCTTTAAACCAAATTTTTTAAGCTCGTTGGCTAATTTTTGTCTATAATCTAACTTTTTCATAACTAAATATTACTATTAGTTTATTTAAATCTTACTTAATGTAATTTGATTTTTTTAAAAATATGCTATAAAATATTACAAAAAGTAATTTTAGGGGGTATAAAAATGAAAACTTTTGCAACAAAACTCAAAGAACTTATCGACGCCAAAGAGGGGTTAGATACCGTAAAGCTAGCAAATATTTTAGGCGTTAGTCAATCAGCTGTTAGTCAGTGGCAACTAGGGCAAAAAGGTGTTTCAAAAACAAATATTGCCAAAGTCGCAAATTTTTTTAATGTTCCTATTGAATATTTGATAAATGATAATATTATGGAATTAAAAAATTTGACAAATAAGCAAGAACTAAAAAACAATGACAACACCATATATGTGCCATTTTTTAAAAATGGCTTAGTTTCTGCTGGTTTTGGTAATGAAAATGACGACATGGGCGATTATGACTTATTGCCTTTTAAACCAGAGGATTTACGCCTAATGTTTAATGTTAGCCCCCGTGCTAAAATTGGCATAATCCCATGCCTTGGTAACTCAATGGAGCCAACTATACACGAAAGCGATCTAATCGTTTTTTGTAATGATGGCGAACAAATAGTAGAAGGGGCTGTTTATATTTGTAGGTATGATGGCGAACTATTTGTAAAGCGACTAAAAAAACGCCCATTTCTTGCATTGATTAGCGACAACAAGGATTATGAGCCAATACCAATAGCCGAAGATTTGGATGTGCAAATTATAGGGCGTGTTGTTGGGTCATATAGTATAAACTCAAAAAGGTTATAAAATTTTTGAGCAAAGTTGTAAGCATAAACAAACTTCGTTTAAACAATCGCAAAGCAAGACTTAGAGCTGTTGGTAGGGGGTAGATGTGAATGTAAAGTTTTTTTCGTAAGAAAAATATATGATGTTGAAATAAATAATTTTTCATTAATAATAAAAAATTAGGGTAACACATGGAACAAGAAAATAAAATTTTTATAGAAAAAATTGAAATTAAGGACTTTAGAGCTTTTTCTGGAATAACTCAAGAAGGTGAATCAAAAATATACTCAATAGAACTTGGTGAGCATATAACTTGCATCTCTGGACATAATGGAATAGGCAAATCAACTATTTTAGCTATGCTTAGCAACTGTGGAGAACTTAAAAAACAAGCTGGTATTCTTCTAAATGGTGATAAATTTACCGGAGAATACAGCTCTATTGTAAAATATGATAAGGATTATGACACCTCTGGTGAAAAATGTAGCATACACTTTCATGCCCCAGATAGTATATTGGATTCATATGAACTTAAATACCCAAAAATACTTGATTTTAGGGCGGCTGTTCAAGGAGGAAATAGGTATAGATTGTTACCAAAAAAGACAGATGAACGCTTTACGGAAAGTAAAATAGAATGGCCAACATATTACTTAGGTCTTTCTAGACTATACCCAGTAGGTGAATCTGATGATGTAAATGTGAGCGAAATAAAAGTAGACGCCGAAATAAAAGATGAAATGTTTCAAGCTTATACTAGTATTTTAAGTTCAGATATTGAAAAAATAAACCCAAGCTTTATTAACCCATCTGATGCCAAAAAGAAAAAAGGCGTTGGGATAAAAACGGATAAGTACGGAGCACTATCAAATTCATCAGGGCAAGATAATTTGGGGCAAATTTTAATGGCTGTATTTTCATTTAAAAACCTTAAAAATACACTTGAAAAAAAAGAAAATAATCTTTATTATGGAGGTATTCTCCTTATAGATGAGATAGATGCAACATTGCACCCAGCAGCCCAAAATAAATTGTTCGATTTTTTATACAAAAAAGCAAAAGAGATAGGGCTTCAGATAGTTTTTACTACGCATAGTTTAAGTTTACTGGACCATATAATAAAAAGAGGAACTTTAAATGACAAAAACACATCTTTAGTTGTCCAGTATTTAACAAATGCTAGAAAAGATATAGAAATTCTAAAAAATCCAACCATTGAGCAAATAGAACGCGATTTATTGATATTAAGCGGAAAAACGAAAGAAAAAATAAAAATTAATGTTTTAACAGAAGATGAAGTTGGAAGATGGTTTTTAGAAAAAATTATTGAATCCTATAACTTGAATGTAGAATTAAATTTTTTAGATTGCACTTTTGGTTGCGGAGAGATAGCAAAGCTAATTAATAGTAGTCAAATTTTTAATAATTTTTTGGTGATTTTAGACCCAGATGTATCAAATGGGAAAAGCAAACAGGATGTTGAAAATAATCTTAAAAAAAGTAAAGGATACTGGAAACTAGAAGAACCTACAAAAGAAAAAACAAGATGTATTTTTTATCTTCCGGGTGAAAAACCAGTAGAATCTATTATGTGGGAATATGTATATTCTAGCCCAAAAGAGCATGATATGTATTTTGATGAAAGCTTGGAGTCGCATGGTATTAGAAAAAGAAATCTTCTCGAAATGCCTAGCTCAATGGATATGAGTGTTTTAGAAAATCAAAAAAAGTGGTTTTATGACAATCAATACATACTGGATATTATAGTAAAATATTGGATAGAGGATAATAAAAATATTGCAGATGCTTTTGTATCCAATTTTAAGTTTGAATACAATAAAATAGCCGAAAAAGTTAGAATTGATAAAATATAGGAGTTTTTTTGGCATATTTATCACCGCTTCGCTACCCAGGAGGAAAAAGCAAGCTTACCGATTTTGTATACAATACAATCAAAATAAATAACATAAAAAATCCTATTTATTGTGAGCCGTTTTGCGGTGGTTCTGGCGTGGCCATAAATTTGTTGTTAAAAAATAAAGTTGATAAAATCATTCTAAATGATTATGATATTGCTATTTATTCGTTTTGGAAAGCTGTTTTAGATGACACAAAAAAACTTGGCCAAAAAATTATATCAACGCCAATAACCATTCAAGAAAGAGAAAAACAAAAACAAATTTATAAAGAGCTATCAAGTAAAAAAGAGTATAGTATAGACCTTGCCTTTGCAACATTATTTTTAAATAGAACAAGTATATCCGGCATTATAAAAGGAGGTGTTATAGGTGGCAAAGAACAAAAGGGTAAATATAAAATTGATGCTAGATTTAATAAAGAAAAGGTTTTAGAAAAAATTAATAACATCTCTAATTTAAAAGAAAAAATAGAATTGTTTAATATTGATTGTAATGCATTTATAGATGTATACCTAAAAAATCATGTCAATAAAAATAGCTTATTTATCTTTTTTGACCCGCCATATTACAAGCAAGGTAAAAACTTATATACTAACTTTTTTAATCATGAAGACCACCAAATTTTAGGTACGGCCATAAAAAAATTAGATGATTTATTATGGATATTAACATATGATAATGCGCCAGAAATTTATAACATATATAAAGATTATAGCCCCAAAAAATACAAGCTTCAATATTCGGCCAAAAACAAAATAAAAGAAACAGAGCTATTTTTTAGTAGCTCAAAAACAAAAATACAATCATTTTTGGGTGTAGATTTTGAAGCCTTATAGTTTATTTATTTTACTACCATCATTATTATTTGCGCTCTCTGGCAAAGTCATCAAGGTATCAGATGGCGATACTGTAACTATCCTAGATAACTCATACACTCAACACAGAATAAGATTAAACGGCATAGACGCACCAGAGAAAAAGCAGGCTTACGGCAACAAGGCAAGATTATTTTTATCCGATATGATAGCAGGGCAAATGGTATCCGTGCAAGAGCATAAAAAAGACAGATACGGAAGAATAGTAGGAACAATCTATTTTAATAACTATGATATTAATGAGCAAATGGTTTTAAACGGTTATGCGTGGGCGTATGTAAAATATGACAAAAAATATAAGCTTCATGAAATACAAGCAAAAAAGCAAGGCTTAGGGCTTTGGCAAGACAAAAACCCTATACCGCCTTGGGAATTTAGGAAGTTAAAAATAAAAAGATAGTTTTACTTTCGTTTTTTCTTTTTTCCGCAAACATTTTCACAAGGCACGCCATCCCCATCTCGGTCAAATTTATCCATGCCACAATTATTAAGGTAATACATTGCTTCTTTACAGCTTTTCATCTCTTTACAATAGCGCTTTGAGCAATCAAACTCTTTTTCAGCACTAAAACCAAAAGCTACAAGACTTATAAATAAGATTAGTATTTTCATAGTATATCCTTTTAAAAATTATAGCACAAATTTTTTATAAATAAAAATTACTTTTTATTACTTTTAGTATAACTTTAAGTAAGTTTTAATCTTACATTTGGTAATATTTCACTATCCAACCAAGGATAGGCTTCATAGCTGAGAAGCTTTGACCGAGTGAGCCTGTATCGAGTTGATACTTAATCACGCTTTAATCGGAAGCGCACTGTGGAAGCGATATTGCCACAGCTAACGCCAGCGAGCTTTTAGGATAGTTTTTAGGCTCGTTTTTAAATTTCTGCTAAAAAGACTAAAATTTTATGTAAAGTGATATAAAGTCATTATAAAGGATACACAATGAAAACACAAAAAGAATTTACTATAAAGGCTGGGACTATTATAAGTATAAAAGGGTTGCCATTTAGATTAGAACAAGATGTCAGGGTGTCTGGAACAAATGCAAATTATAAATTAGCTCTTAGCCAGTCAGAGCATTCCTTATTAAGCCCCTGCCAAGCCGCTAAAGATGTAGCAACTTCAAGCACGACCAGCTTGTCATTACCATCTAAAGCAGAGGATAGATATTCTTGAGCTTGAGTAGCCGAATATCTACTTTTTATTATCCAAGTGCTATCTAGGCAATGCCACCAATTGCCTAGCTCTTGAATTTTTTATAAAGATTATTATAGTCTTGACCTTGCTTATGCAAGTCATAAGATATTATCAATGTTTTCATGTTATGCCTCCATTTTTGGCAATCCCAGATTATTTTATCAGCTTTTGACTTTATACCACTTTACATACATTTACCCTACCACAAGGGCGGTATAGCCTTAATGCCACTTACTGCTTTTTTGTTAGAGTAAAAATTTAAATATTTTTTAGTTAAAATATTAGCTTAGTTTATAAAGGATAAACAATGACAAAAAATATCAAAGACATAACCGAAATACAAATCAGGTGCAAGCACTGTAAAACTCGCATTGTATTTGACATAAACGAACGCAAAAAGTCGTTTGAATATTGCCCTAATTGTAACAATGCACTATTTTACAACGACACGAATTTATTAAGCGACCTAGACAATGTTTTTAAGCGGTTTGACTATCTACAAAATACCGAAATAAGCTTTGTTTGTGATGATAAGGAGTAAAAATATGACAAGCGATGACAAAATCTCTATAAAGCTACGCATTGAAAAAGATAGTCCATTAGAGCTTACAGCGTTAGCAAACGCATTATTGTCGTTAAATAACTCCATTGATGAGTTTGTATCCAAGCAAACAGGCATAACTGGCACAAAGACGACTTTACAAAGTGTAGAAAAAGGTAGCGATGTTTTTAATATGGTTGTTTTTGGCGTCGGTGGTGCATTGGCTATCGGTGAGTTTTTGCCTACCATTAATGCATATTTTGAGTTTTTTTCTAACATCAAAAACATAGGTAAAAGAAGTGTAGATGAAATCAAACAAGACCCATTTTTAACGCCAAATATGCTTTTACATTTAGAAAACATCATAAACTTAACAGATAAAGAAAAAGTTAGCCTAGAGCTTACAAGCCCAGTTTTTAACAACTGCATCTTTATCAATCAAGACAACAAAGAAAGCTACAAACAAGGGCTAAATACCGCAAGGCAAATCAGAGATGACCAAAACAAAGAGCAGGTTAAAAAGGTCTTTGATAAGATGTCTATCACGCTTTATCAAACAACAAATACCGATAAAAATGTTAAATTTAAAGCATTTTGTTACGAGTTAAGCGATAAAGCCATACCGATTTTAATCGATGATGAGATATTAAAGACTGAAATTTTAGAAAACCCTTACAACTATCGCTTTATTTGCGATATTGAAATACATAAGGACGCAAAAGGCAAGATAGGCTTATATAGAGCATTTAATTATATTGATAAATTTGAACTTACAAAGGACTAAAATGACAGCGGATGATAACATTGTAAAACGCGTATGCAAAGAATTAAACATCACACAAAGGGAGTTGGCGGAGCGGATGGAAATTCCTGAAAGCACGATAGCTAGATGGAAAGGTGGCGATTTGCCGCGCTTAGCCGAGCTTTATTTAAATGCTTTGCTTGAAAATGTAGAACTAAAATCAAAGCTAGAAACTATCAAAAAAGCCCACGAAATCGTATCAAAACTATAAGGGGGACGAAAATTTCGTTACCCTTTATTTTCATTTTCGGAAGTTTATTTTAAATTTTATTGCAAAAATGAATAAAAACTCTTGACAAACTTTCAAAAATAATATACAATTCACTTAAATATTTTCAAAAATGAAAGGTTTAAGATGAATTCTTTATTTTCACAACAAATATCACAAGTTGAAATTTTAAATTTCCAAACATTCACTACCGAGTATGTTTCAGAGCATTACGGCATAAGTAAGCAAACTGTTATAGACCATAAACGCAACCACACTGATGAAATCATAGAAAATATCCATTTTATTTACGAGCTTACAAACACAAAAGGCGGTAAGCAAGAAGTTTTAAAATGGACACTCCGCGGTATCATCAAGCTAGGTATGTTTATCCGTAGCCCACAAGCTAAAAATTTCCGTCTTTGGGCTGAAATGGAGCTTGAAAAGTCTATCAATAAAGAGCTAGAAAACGCGCGTATCGCTAGAGAGAACAACCTGCGTTTAGTGGATAAGGTTAGCGACCTCGAAGCCACTTTGATAAACAAAGCCAACCGCCACCAAAAGCAGATAAACGGCTATAAAGGGCAGATAGCACAGCACAATCAAAAAATCGAGCTTTTAAAAGCCAAAAACACCATTTTAAAACACAAAAATGAGCAAAACAACGAGTTTTTACTATCTAACCTACAAATGGCAACAAACAAACTTAAAAACGCTATTGATACATTTATAAACGATGTTTGCATAGCGATAAAATAAAGGAGCATAAATGATAAAAGGTCTTAGTGGGTGCTATTTCTCCCGCAGGTTTTATTATATAAACGCTGATGGCTTTATAGTAGCAAGGCAAGGCGACAAGGTCGTTGATACGGCTTATAGGAGTTAGCTATGAAAGCATTTGTATCAAGCTTTGATGATATGCTGTGCGAACTAAAAAGAGCCGAAAAGGATAACGCAAGGCTTGCAAATTCTTACACCAAGCGTCCAAATGAAGAACGGCGTATGCAAATTATTGCAAAAACAAATCAAAAACTAAAAAAACTAAACAGCAAGGGGGCTTAAGATGAGCGGTATTGAGAGTCAAGACTATGACTTTATGAAAAAAGAGGAACTCGAGCAAAGCCTTACGGTTTTTTGCGATGAGTATGAGAGCAAAGTACAAAAGCTTATTGATTCGATTAGTTGTAAGCTAGTTGCCTTGCGTGGGTATTATGAGCCACTGATTGGCTTTGAAAATACAGATGAGATAGAGCAAACCGTCTGGGATAATAGACTTTAAGGAGCAGGTTATGACACTAGAACAAAAATTTAAATTTATCCGTGCAGGATACAGGCTCTTTTATAGCAAAAGCGGTGTTTTTGGTGTAAGAATGAGAAGAGGGGCAAGGCAATGTTACTAAACAACAAAGACTACCATGCAAGGGCTGAAATCTCAAAATCTGATTTAGATTTATTGGCAAAAAGCCCCCTGCATTTAAAACTGAAAAATGAGCTAAAAAGTGAGCCAACGCCAGCGCTTATTTTAGGCTCATTGGTGCATACATTAGTTTTAGAACGCCAAAATTACTTTAACGAGTATATTTTAAAACCAAAATTTAATAAACGCACCAAAGACGGCAAACAAGCAGATGAGGATTTTTTAGCCTTACATCCAAATAAAACGGCGATCGAGTTTAGCGCACTTATGACAGTGGCTCGCATCACAAAGAGCGTGCTAGACATGCGAGAAACTACCGCTTTTTTGCGCGATGGCAAGGCAGAACAGAGTTATTTTAGCACTATTAACGATGTGGCGGTAAAGTGTCGCCCTGATTTTTACAACGAAGCTTTGGGGTTGATAGTTGATTTAAAGACTACAAGCGACGCAAGTCCTAGCGGTTTTGCTAAGTCAGTCGCTAACTTTAACTACCACATTCAAGCCGCCTTTTATACCGATGTTTTAGCAAGCCTTGGCAAAGAAGTAAATAAGTTTATGTTTATAGCTGTTGAAACCAAAGCACCTTTTATGGTGGGTTTTTATGAGCTTGATGAAGTTGCGTTAGAGCAAGGACGCAAACGCTACTTAGAACTGCTAGAGCTTTATAAATATTGTCGTGATAATGACGAGTGGTGGGGTTATGCTAACTTTGATGGAGAGAGCATTAAAGCAGTGCAAACACTTAGCTTACCAGCGTGGAAATTTTATGAGTAAAAAAGGATACAAAATGACACAAGAAAAAGCAGAGTATTTAAAGAAAAAGCTAAAAAGAAAAATAAAAAAGGAATTCTTTGAAGTCTTTGATGGCATGTTAGTAGATGTGCTTAATAATAAAAATTATAGCTTTGAGGCAGAATACGGGATATTGGATAATAAAACGCCTGATGGTAGCTTTTATGTTTATTATGGAGATTACCGTTTGAATGGTAATGAAAAATTTGATGGAGCATATAGAGAGATAAAAATTGATAATAAAAAACTAAGATGTTGTTGCAATATACAAATAATAGACAGAGATGATACTTATTTTGATAGTGCAGTAGTTGGCTCTTTTGTCTTAGCTAGGCTTATGCACTTTTATAAAAAATACGATAGAAAATTACGAAAAAAGGATATAAAATGAACCAACTAACTACAATCGAACAAGAAAAAGAGCGTTTCGAGTTAGAGCAACGCAAAGCGAAGGCTTTTGTCTCAACAGCATTTTTCCCGCAACATTTAAAAGGCTCACCCGATGTAAGCGTAGCAAATGCGATTATCGTCTATGACATAGCAAGTCGCATGAATTTAAGCCCGCTTGAAGTCGCGCAAAGTATTTTTATCATACACGGCAAGCCAAGCTTTGAGACGAAATTTTTAGTCGCTAGGCTAAATTCAAGCGGTTTGCTAAAAGGTCGCTTGCAAACTATCGTAAGCGAAAACGGACAAAGCGCATATTGTGAAGCAATAGACGCACAAACGGGACAAACTCTGCGCGGCACAACTATCACAATGCAAATGGCACAAGCTGAGGGCTGGCTAGGTAAAAACGGCTCAAAATGGAAAACTATGCCAACGCTTATGCTTAAATACCGCGCGCAAAGCTTTTTTATAAATGAGTTTTTCCCAGAGGTGCGCTTAGGACTTCGCACAAAAGAGGAAGTGCAAGACATCGAGGCTGATTATAGCGAGGTACAAACTCCAGTTTATACAAGCGATAAAAAGCCACTTGATTTAAACGAGATAGCAAGTTTAGGGCTTAAAAAAGCCAGTGAGTTAAAAGCACAAAAGAGCGAGCCCATAGAAGCAGAGATTGCCGAAGTGCCAGTCATAAATGTAGATGAGCCACTGCCTCACGATGAGCTACAAAGCAAACTTATGAGGCGCGGGCTAAATGAAAATGAAGCCGAAAGGGTTGTAATGCGCTTTAATGTAGAGCAAGTGCAAGCCTTTTTAAATGACCCAAGTAGTATTGATACATTGGTGGAACAAAATGCCGACTAATCGTGCAAAATTTTAGCGTAATGTAAGCTAACCTAGTGCGACTTTAATATTATCGGCTATTCGCTTTATTACCTTTACACAAACAGAGTTGCCTGCTTGTTTATAAAGGTGCATATTTGCGATTTCAGGTAGTACAAAATTTGACCCAAAACCTTGAAACATAAAGCACTCTTTTGGTGTGAGCTTTCTTATGCCGTGCTTTGTTAAGACAAGTGGGACATTATGACCGCCTGTACCCATATTTGCCGTAAGTGTAGGGCAAACATTGCTTTTATTCTCACGAACATATCGCCTGCGCCATTGATAAATTGTATTACTTTTTGTGATAGATTTTTTAAGTTCATCGTAAAAAGCTGATTTTGGTGTATAATAATACCTTTCATCTACTTTTGCGTTAAAATCCACTATGTCAGCGATTGTTCTTGTTAGTGGTACTGGCTTTGGAAAGTCAAAATTTCTATACACAGTTTCATCCTTAAAACCAACTATATAGATACGTTCCCTATTTTGTGGCGTATTGCCATATTCACAGGCGTTTAAAACTTGATATTTTATAAAATAGCCCAAATTCTCAAGTTCTGAAAGTATAATGGCGAAGGTATTGCCCATATCGTGGCTTACTAAGTTTTTTACATTTTCTAAAAATATCACACTAGGCTGGTTAGCTTTTATTATACGCAGTAGGTCAAAAAAGATGTTACCACGCTCATCGTTAAAGCCTTTTTGATACCCCGCTACACTAAAAGCTTGGCAAGGAAAACCAGCGACAAGAGTATCAAATTTTGGTAAAGTATTTTCATTTACTAGCCTTATATCTTTGTTGTCGACAATGGTTTTTTCATTGGTTTGATAAGTTATACAAGCATTAGCGTCTATCTCATTTGCATAGACAACGCTTTCGTTAAAACCTTTTTCAATGCCACCAACCCCTGCGAAAAATGAGGCTATTTTCATACTCTGCTCCCTTGTGCGGCGTGCCGCTTTTTTGGTGGAGTGGGCTAGGACGCACCACTCCTTATTTTTTAACTATCCTAGCCACAATGTCAATTATTGCCACTGGCTGGATGTTGTTTTGATTTATATAGCTTATTAGACTTAGTCTTGGGCGTCGCCCTAGTTTTTGCTGGTCTTTTACCGTCTGTGTTTTATTAACACTTAAATTTACAAAAGCATCGCTATTAAGTCCTAAGTCGTAAATATAAGCTTCGTTTTTATCGTATTTAAGCCTAAAAAATATCAGCTTGTCAAACTTTGTGTTAGGCGAGAACGAACTCAAATCATCATCAAAATTTGATGTTGCTTTTATCTCTATTAGGCTACCGTTTTCATCAGTTGCATCGCCACCTTTTGTACCCTTGTTCCACTTGTAACCTAGAGCATAGCAACTCATAGGCTCACTTATGGTTTCAGGCAGATTCAGTCCACGCGATGAAACTGACTTAATACCGTTGTTTAGGTCTTTATAAAGAAAGTATAACCTACAAACTTCTAAAAACCTAGCATCATCAATGGTTATAAAATCAAGCTTTGTTTTTGCCATTTTTATGGCGTCCTAGCTTAAAACACATTTTAACAAAAAAATACAAAAATTTAATTTAAAAGGATCAACAAAAGACAGAAGCGGTCATAAAACAAGATTTTTTTCGCAATGAAATAATTTCGCAAAAATCAGACGTCTTGCAACAAACCGATGATTTTATCATCTTTGACATATCGAGAAAGGATTAAACAATGTTTAACAAAGTAGTTTTAGTTGGAAATTTGACCAAAGATATTGAGCTTAGATATTCACAGAGTGGAAGTTGTATTGGCAATTCAAGTATCGCCGTAACTCGCAAATATACAAGCACGCAAGGACAAAAAGCAGAGGAAACATGTTTTATTGATTTAATTTTCTTTGGCAAAACAGCAGAAATTGCCAACCAATATCTAAGTAAAGGCAGTAAGCTTTTAGTGGAAGGGCGTTTGAAATTTGAGCAATGGCAGGATAACTATGGAAACAATCGCTCAAAACATAGCGTAAGTGTGGAAAATATTGAGATGTTAGGTAGTCCAAACACTGGAAATGATACGCCAAACAAACCAACCAAAACATACACTAAAGCACCAACACAAAATAATGCTAAGTATGATAATGATGTCAGCCAATACATCGATGATGACACGATACCGTTTTAAGAACTCAACTGTCAACTAATAGTTGATAGTTGAAAAACACCCTATTTTGTATAATCAAAATATTAGATTATCTTTAAGTGGGAATTTTGTATAATCTAGGCTAAAAATAAGGAATAAAGGACAGACATGCAAACAAAATTAAGTGTTGTAAAAGATGATAAAAAGCGCCATATCATAAAAGAAAAGATGAAAAATGTGGTCTTGCAAAATCCCAAAGTAAAAGCTGTATTTGAAAGACTAAAAGACAAATGAATTATTTTGACATAGATGAGGCTATTGAGCTTCATGATATGATTATCGATAGTATGGGCGGTGCAAAAGGCTACAATGAAGTAAGCTTGGGCTATCTAGCCTCTGCACTAGAGCATATTAAAAACGATGAGTATTACCCAACCTTTTTAGATAAACTCACACACTTAGTATTTTCTTGTGTTAAATTTCATCCATTCTTAGATGGTAACAAACGAACTGCTGTGTATCTAGGCATGTTTTTCCTTGAATTAAACGACAAAGAGGGATATTTCGTGCATTTTGCGGTAAATATGGAAGATGTTGTAGTGAGGTTAGCTGAAAATAGCATTAGCAAAGATGAGTTGCACGAGATAATAAAAGGAATTTTGTATTAAAAAGGATAAATAATGGCAGATGAAATTTTAATTAAAGAGCCAAAAAATGCGAAAGTAACTCATAAGGGCGATTGGAAAATTTCAGATGATATTATTATAGAATGCTATGTAACTGATGATAAGCGCCGCCTTTTATCATTGCGTGGAACTGCTAGGGCTATGGATTTAAAAGGGGGTGGAAGTGGTGCGTTGCTTAGAAATTTAAAAGCTGGTTGGATACAACCTTTTTTATCGGACCAGTTAAAAATATGGATTTTAGGGGCAGATACAAAAAGTTTAGGCAGAATTTCAGGTATTGTCGGACCTGCATTTATTCCATTTGAGGCAGAGCTTTTTGTTGATGTTTGCAAGGCTTATGTAATGGCTGACAATAAAGGGATTTTAAATGATAGCCAAAGCGCAATCGCAAAAAGATTGCTTCACATAATGTCTGCATTTGCAAAAGTCGGTATCGTAGCCCTAGTAGATGAAATAACGGGTTATCAAAACCAAAGAGAGCAAGATGAGCTACAAAAAATACTATCAAAATACATTTCAACCGAATTTTTAGAATGGACTAAGCGTTTCCCTGATGAGTTTTACGAACAAATTTTTAGACTTAAAGAGTGGGGGGAGTTTAAAGCTCATCACAAAATGCCACAAGTAGTAGGCAAAATAACAAATGAAATAGTATATAAACAGCTTCCAGAGGGTGTGCTTGATGAGTTACGCAACAAAACACCAAAAAGCCCAAGCGGTAATAACTTATATAAATTTCATCAAAGCTTGACACTAGATACTGGCATACCACACTTAGATAAACATCTAATATCGGTTATTACACTTATGAAAGTAGCAGATGATTGGGATGATTTTGTTTATCTTTTTAATAAATCATATGCAAAACACTACCAGCTAAAATTTAATTTTGACAAGGAATAACAATGAGCGATGAAAATCTAATAAAACAAACCTGCAAAGAACTCGGGCTTACATATAAACAGCTTGGGGAGTTGATAGGGTATGGAGAGGAAGCCGTAAGTAAGGCAGCAAGAACTGATAATATTTCAGCAACAATGAGCAAGGCATTATCACTTTATCTTGAAAATTTAGAGCTTAAAGATAAACTAAAAACGCTTGACGCTTTATCTGAAATTATAAAACAACTATCCAAATAAGCGTATATTTTACGCTTATTTTCTACAAATAAACAAATAAAATACTTTAAACTATTGACATAACCCGTATAATTTTGGTATAATACTCTTATCAAAACGGATTTAATCCGCTTTGAAATAAACAAAAGGAGTATCAATGCTAAAGTTTCTGCAGATATTAGCTTTGATTTTGCAAATCCTTTATTGGGTTTTGCGAATGACAGGGTGGATTTAATCCACTCCCCCGCAAGGGGGCTAATAAACCTTAGCGATACTCCCTTTGTAATTATACCATAAGGAGTTTATTATGTCAGCAGATTTTTTAGATGTCTTAATGGCAGTAGCTTTTATTGCTACTTGCATTTGGGTTTACCACACAAAGGCTCAAAAATGAAAAACGAGCTTTATGATGGCAATGATGAAAGCTTAGCAAAATTTGCTGAGCTTTTATCTAAATACTCAACCGACACAAAAGAACAAGAATACCAGGTGCTTGATTTAGCTTATGATTTATTTGTAATGTTGCAAAACCTAGCAAATAATCATAATGCTATGAAAGCTAAAATTTTAAATATCTTAGAGCCGAAAGGAGAATAAAATGACAGAATTAGTCCCGATTTTACAAACAGAGTTTAATGGTGCTGAAATAAATTCAGTCAATGCAAGAGATTTACACGAAGTTTTAGAGAGTAAGCAAGATTTTTCAACATGGATAAAAAAGCGACTTGATGAGACAGATGCCGTTGAAAACACGGATTATATTTGCTTCCACAAAAAAATGGAGGCGAATAATGCCACAATGATAGAATACATCTTAGCCATAGACATAGCCAAAGAAGTTGCAATGCTAGAGCGAAACGAAATTGGTAAGAAAGTAAGGCGGTATTTTATTGAATTTGAGAAAACGCATAAACATTTTATGCTACCTAAAGATTTGCCTAGCGCATTAAGAGCATACGCAAACGAAGTGGAGCAAAAAGAATTAGCGTTAAAACAAAGAGATGAAGCGATACTTACTAAGGCATGGATAGGTAGCAAGCGAGAAGCAACCGCTATGGCAACAGCTTCAACAGCGACACGCGAAGCCGAACGGCTAAAAATAGAGCTAGATAAAAGCAAAGAGTGGGCTACTATAAAAAGAGTAGAAAAATCCATAGGTGGCAATTATAGTTGGCATAAATTAACAGCAATTAGTAAAGAGTTAAAAATCGAACGCATTGATGTTTTTGATGCTAATTATGGTGTAGCAAAATCATACCACAAAGATGTGTGGCTTAAAGCATATGGTATAGACATAACAAATTTAGAAATAAAAAAAGGAGCATAAAATGAGAAATTTTAACATAGTAATAACCGATGAGAGAGTAATGGTAAAAACCTTTCGTGCAGAAACACTTCAAGAAGCAAAAGATATGGCAGACATAGACTATACAAACGCTTTTGGCGATGAAGCATCACAGAGCGGTTATAAACGCATACAGGATAAAGAGTATGAAATAGGCGTAGAGCTTACAGATGAGTATTTATTAGATGAAGTTCAGGAGGCTTATTGGAATTTTGCAGAAACTGTTCACGATGTGAACGAAACCTTAAATGACTGGGTGCCAGAGAGTGTTGTTGAGTTATTTGGCAAAAATGGCAAGTTAAAAGGCAAAATCACAACCTTACAAAGCACTCTAAGTAAATTACAGCAAAAAATAGCTGATTATGAAAAAGTAAAAGGTCGGAACATAGAAGTAGCTTGATGTAAATATTAAGGATAAAAGATGAGAGAGATTAAATTTCGCGTATGGGATAAAGAGCTAAGGGTGTTGCGTGACGCTCGGTATATCGACCTTGAAAATGGCGAAGTAAGCTATTGGCTAAACCAAGCAAAAAATACCAATATAATAAAGCCATTAAAAAATGTAGAGATTATGCAATGCTCTGGGCTAGAGGATAAAAACGGCACCCTTATTTACGAAGGGGATATTATAGAGGGTAGGTTTATAAAAGATAACACTACTGCTATTGGGAGAGTGGATTATTTTCATAAAGATACTAAATTTATTTGCCACTTAATAGATGGCGATTATACTCCTGTTAGTAGTCTTGAGGAGATTGAAGTTCTCGGCAATATCTATGAAAATCCAAAACTTTTAAAGAAAAAGGATAAAAAATGATAGCTTTTAAAAAAAGCCGCGAAAAATGGATAAAAGAAATTTTATCCATGCAACAAGCGTGTAGAGATATGGAAACTATCTTGTGCGACCTTGATTTGCTGCTTCAAGCTTATCTGCAAAGAAAAAGCACAGTGTGCATAGATAGTCGTAAAAAGATAGCGGAAGCGTTAGAGATTTTAAGAGAGTTGAAAGGATAAAAATGAGTAGCCCAGAAAGAGACAAAGAATTAGAAACGATAGATAGGCTTATAAAATTTTGTGAAAGACACGATAAAAGGCATAAAATCATAAACAATAAAATTTTACCTATCTTATTTAGGCTACCTATGCGTAGGTTAGAAAAATTTAGGCGCGATTTAGTAAATATTTACGGAGAAAAAGGATAAAACATGAGCGAGTTTTTAGAGGTTAAAGGCTTATTATTAGAGCTAAGAGATACTATAAATTTGCTTTTACCAAAACGCATGTCAGTAGCTCAAATAGCAAACATAACAGGCAAGAGCAGACAGACCATAACAAGCTTTTTAAAAAGAAAATTTAGCCCTGGGACTGAATATTGGGAAGAAAATGGTAAAATTATGGTGTCTCAAGCTGTAGCCCTTGCACTGTTAAGGAGATATAATGAAAAATAGCGGTGGCTACAAGGTACGAAATGGCATGATCTATGTCTTTGGTACTGTCGGCGGTAAAAGATACCGCTTCTCTACTAATTTACAAGCGACAAATAAAAATTTACTATTTATCGCGCGTAATTACTGGAGTGTTCTTTTAAATAAAATTGATGAAAAAAATGCAGTAAAAGAGCCATCTAAGCTTTGTGATTTTTTACTAGAAGTCATAAATTTAAGTGCACACAAGCGCAGTAAGGCGGTGCAAGATGATTACATATCAAAAGCAAAGCGCCTTATTTTGCCATATTTTAAAGGTTATGGGCTAAATGATATAAAGCCACTTGATTTAGAGAAGTGGCAAACCGAGCTTCTAAAAAGTTATTCAACTACTACCGTTAAACGCGTAAAGAATATCCTAAATATGGCGTTAAATAAAGCTACTTTAAACGACATAATCCCTAAAAATCCCTTGCTTTTGGTTGATGGGTTTAGGGTGCATAATGAGAAAAAAGAGCCATACACCATCGATGAAATGCAAAAGATTTTAACCCACTCAAAGGGGTGGCTAAATGTCTTTTTGCACTTAGCTTTTACCACAGGACTACGCACGGGCGAGCTTTTGGCGTTAAAATACAGCGATATTGACTGGCAAAATAAGCTAATTTTTGTAAATCGCACCATTACTAAGGGGCAAATTTTACAAAGCAATAGTATAAAAAATCATAATCGCTTTGTGATTTTAGCCGATTATTTGGTTGAAATTTTAAAGGATTATGACAGCGGTAGCGAGTGGTTATTCCCATCACGGCTAGGCACACCATACAGCGAGGGCAAGGCTATCGCAAAGCGTTATTTTAAACCGCTTTTACAAAGTATCGGCGTAGAATATAAGACGCTTTATGCGACAAGGCATACATTTGTGAGCATTTTGAGAAACCACGGAGTAAGCAGAGAGTTTGTGGCTGAACTTGCAGGTCATTCGCAAGAGGTAAGCGATAAATATTACTATACAGCACAGCTCACAAACGAAAAAATCAGAGCTGTTAATAATGTCTTTTTTCAGCTAAATTTGGGCTTAAAGGCACAAAGTAGGGCACACCAATAGGGCTATACTGCAAGAATAGCGAATTTTAGGGACTAAAACGGCAAAAGGCGTAATTCTCATAAGCCGGAGGTCGGGAGTTCAAGTCTCCCCTTTGACACCAGAACATCGTATTTTAGGGCATTTATAGCGCCTACTTTCGATCTTTCCTTTCTTAATATTTTCTTTAAAAGTGTATCGCTCTATCCTAATAGTGTAACACTTTAAAAAACAAACGCATTATTATATCTCTCTTTTTCTTGATGATAAATAAAAATCAAGGTAAAAAGCAAATTTTAATCTTTTTCGTGTCATAACAAATACACCTTTTTACTTTTGCATAAATATGTTTTTGCTTATAAAAATAATCCAATCTTCCATCTCACATTATCCCTACTCAATGTAGCCACAATTATATTCTACTCATTGTAGCTACAAATTTCATCTTAATCCCATCCACCAAATTTATATTTATATCTTGTAAAAACATAAATCTATATAAAAACACCAACCCTAATATTATAAATTCTAATCTTAGGGCGAGCATACTCTTTGTGGCTACAAATCTTACAGATTAGTATCACACAAATAGTGCTCGCAAGGTGGGTTTAACACCCTCCTTGACCACCCGTTTTACCCCCTGATTTACTCTAAAATTATAATCAATTTTACTCATTTATATGTCGCTATTTTTACTAACCATATAAGGACACTATCAGGGGTAATAGTAGGATTAGATTTTACAAGATAAATCTATCTATAAAAAATCTGCATTTTTATAGCTTTGTAAAATCTTTCTTCATTACCGAAAAAATACCACCTTGTCAGGTAATATTTTCCATCTAAAAATATAAATTTAAAAAATTTGCATTTTTTAGTAGATTTCGCCATTTTGTTTTTATAACCGTTATAATTTATATTAAAAGAAGCAGTTCTTTTTTTAAAGAATTTAAAGGAGGCACTAATGCCAGATAACAAATCAAAAAAGACCAGGTCAAATAAGACAATTACTAAAAGGCTTAGAATGAGCGAAGAGGAGTGGAGAATAATACATGAAAAGCTAAAAAAAGATAAAATTAGCTTCTCTAGCTTTGCTCTCTCATCAATGCTATCAAGGCATATAAAATCACCCTTATCAAGAGAGCTTTTATATGAGCTTACTAAAATTGGAGCAAATATCAATCAGATAGCTAAGAAACTAAATAGTGATAAGAGTTTAGATGATATTGCTCTTGTTATGATATCAAATACAAATGAGTTGCTAGAGCAAATTTATACTGAGCTTGGTAAAAAGAGAGTAAGTCAGACAAATGATAAAAACAAACATATAGACGATAGTATGCCAACAATATTAAACGATACCATAAATATAGATCCTCTAGCTATAAATTTTAAAGATACTACTATACCTAAACATCTAGTCTCTGAAAGCACACCTAAAAATGCCTTAAATCACACTCAAGGACAAAGCCATGTTGGTTAAGTTTTTACCTACCTATACGGGTGGAGGGCTAGGGAGTATAAACTATTTATTAGATGAGAGGGTAGAGAAAGGAAGTGCTAGGGTATTAAAGGGAAGTGAGATGCTAACTAGAGCCATCATCTCTGAAATCCCCTTTAAGCAAAAAACCTGCTTTGGAGTACTTAGCTTTGAAGAAAAGCAAGATCAACTAACCTCTTCTCAAAAGCTTCAAATCATAAATGACTTTGAAAAGGCACTGCTTGGCAATATGCAAAATAGGGTTAATGTATTATGGGTAGAGCGCTCTGATAAAGAATTAAATTTTATCATCCCAAAGATAGACTTAGAAAGTGGTAAAAGCTTTAATCCCTATATGGCTAAATACGATCAAACAAAGATAGACTATCTAAAAAGAGCTATAAATATAGAGTATAGCCTAACAAGCCCAGATGACATTAAAAAGCAACAAAGTATATCAGCAAGTAAAAAGAATGAAAAACTCTATAACTTCATAAAAGCCTTAGACGATAAACTCAAAGATCTTGCAGTAAGAGCAGAGATAAACAGTAGAGATGAACTTATAAATTTCTTACACAATGATGGGTTTGAGATACTGAGAATAACTAAATCATCTATAACCTTAAAAGATTTAAATACAAATGCCAAATTTAGATTAAAAGAAGGAATATATAGCAGTGATTTTACTCTGACACAAATAACTCCAAATCCATATCAAGAAGACACTACCGCTACAAAAGAGTCCCTAGAGCAAGACAAGCGTAAAGAGTTAGAGCATTACAGAGATAGGGTAGCTAAGCTTATAGCAAAAAGAGATGAGCATAACAGAAGAAAATATAAATTTTTTATCCAAGATGAGTTAAATAGCAATCAATCAATAAAACAAATAAATAATATAGGAGAAGAATATGACAGCAAAAATGACACCACTGGAGCAAGCCTTACTGAAAAAGAACGAGGAGCTATCTATAAATCTATTAATAAACAATCACATAAAAAAGAGGGTAGCAGAAAAACTAGCAACACAATCACAAACGATAACACAGCTAGAAGCGGACAAGACCTGCTTATTGCAAGAGCAGCTGAGCAAGAGCAAAGAGATAGAGAATTTGCAAACAAGCTTGCTAGAGAGCAGCAACAAAATAACGAGCTTGAATCAGCAATTGCTAGACTTGAAAGAAGAATCTCTAGCCAAAGAGCAGCAAATGAGCGAGAACTTAGCATCCTTAAAGACAGAGCTAAAAGAGCTTATTCAATATGTCAATCAAAGCTTCAAAGATATGAACTCAGACTATCAGAGCTTAAACTCACAACAGAAAAATTTACAACAGTACTTAAGGGATTTGGAGAGCATTTTAGAGCAACTATAGAAAAACTTAAAAAAGATATTTCAAGAAAGGTAAAAGATAACTGGGATATGCAGATGTGAAATAAAAGATAAAAGATAAAAGATGAAAAAGAAAAAAACGAAAAAATGAAAAAAGATGAAAAATAGTTAAATGAAGAAAAGGTGTATTTGGATGTTTTTAGATAAAGGGTGGGGGGGGGGTAGAAAGGGGTTTTAATATTTCACAACCGCACCTTGTGAAAATGTGAATAAATCTATAAAATTTTAAAAATCTAGATCAATTTACTTATAAAAAATATCAAATTTTATACAAATTTCACATTTTTTTCACAAATTTTTCATGATTTTTTACACCATGAGCTACTAACAAATACCCTATATTTCAAGCTTTAAAGTACTTATGTAATATGAGTTTTATTTTATATTGTACTTTGGTACAATAGACTTACCCCCCCCCATTTGGATATAATCCATTAAAATTTAAATTTCAAGGAAAAAACTATGGCAACTCAAGTTGGTACAGTTAGACAAATCACAGGAAGCGTTATAGCAGTTGATGCAAACGGTAACCAAAGAACACTTCAAGTAGGAGATGCAATATTTCTAGGAGAAGTTGTTAAAACTGCAGGAAATTCTAAAGCTGTTTTATCTATGGATAATGGCAAAGATGTAAGTATCTTAGACAATGACACTATGACAATTGATCAAAGTGCTTCAAGTAATGTTAGCTTTGGTAATGATACAGTAACAGATATAACTGATCTACAAAGAGCAATCTTAGCAGGTGAAGATCTAACACAGTTAGAAGAGACTGCAGCTGGTGGTAACGCTGGTGGCGGCGGTGAAGGCACTGCTATGCTAAATGAGAGCTACTTTGCACAAGGTGGCAATGAGTCAAATGTATATGGCGATAGTAGAAACCTAGATAATAATCCTTCAAGCTTTGCAACACCTATACAGCCTATAGGAACTGGTAGTGACGATGATGCTGGTAATAAATCACCTGTTGGTACAGCTACAGCTGGTGATGTTACACCACCATCAGCACCAGATGTTACAGCTAACCCAGATGGCTCAGTAACAATCACTCCAAAAGATGATTCAACCGAGACTGAGATTAAATTTACTAAACCAGATGGTACAGATGAAACAGTAACTGTAACTAAAGATCCAGATACAGGTAAATGGAGTACTCCAAATACAGATGTAACTGTTAATCCAGATACAGGCGTAGTAACTATTCCAGAAGATAAGGTAAAAGATAATACACCAGTAACAACAACAACAACTGATGATGCTGGTAATAAATCACCTGTTGGTACAGCTACAGCTGGTGATGTTACACCACCATCAGCACCAGATGTTACAGCTAACCCAGATGGCTCAGTAACAATCACTCCA